>JAYTRT010000377.1:0-16036 GCA_043746045.1 Actinomycetota bacterium
GTACACCGCGTGCTCGGCGCGGCCATTTCCCGAACGGAGACGACCGAGGCGAACATCGAACTGCGGGAGCTCCTGAACTCCGGGGAACAGCGCAAGACTCATGGGGATCCTTCTCGAGTGGGGCCGACAGTGGCGGTAGCGGGGAACACGGTCGATGCATACCCGAGGGGCATGACAACGATCGCGTGTTCGACGAACAGATGTACGAAGTGTCACACGAACCCGCGTTCGATGTCAACGGGGAACCGAACAAATGTTTGCGGAACGGGTGTTTGACTTCCTCGTCGAACATCCGTACGCTCACATTCATGAACGACGTCCAGCTCACGGCCCGGCAACGCCAGATCCTCGATGTGATCGAGATCAACATGCGCGAGCGCGGCTATCCGCCGTCGGTGCGTGAGATCGGCGAGTCCGTCGGCCTGACATCACCATCCACGGTGCACAGCCACCTCGCCACCCTCGAGCGGCTCGGCTATCTTCGTCGCGATCCGTCCAAGCCGCGCGCGCTCGAGGTCCGCTTCGACGAGAACTCGGGCGTGGCGATGGAGCGCCGCCCGGTCCGTCACATCCCGCTCGTCGGCGATGTCGCGGCCGGCACGGATGTGCTCGCTCACCAGAACATCGAAGAGCTTCTCCCGATGCCCGTCGACTTCACCGGTGAAGGAGACCTGTTCATGTTGCGTGTCCGCGGCGATTCGATGATCGATGCAGGCATCCTCGACGGCGACTTCGTCGTCGCCCGCCAACAGGCCACTGCCAACAACGGCGAAATCGTGATTGCCGGCATCGCCGGCGAGGAAGCGACGGTCAAGACCTATCAGCGCAAAGGAATGATGATCTCGCTCGTTCCGTCGAACCCACGTCTGAAGCCGATGGTCTTCCCGGCCGACGAGGTCGAGATCTTCGGCCGTGTCGTCACAGTGATGCGCCGACTCTGAGCCGGCCGTTGCACTACTGCTGCGGAGAGCCCCAGGGATTTCCCGGTGCCGGCGGTTGAGGCTGCGGCGTTGACGGCGGCTGGGGGGGATACATCTGGGGCCGCTGTTGCGGTGGGTTCTGCCATGCCGGTTGGCCGACAGGCGGTTGGCCGACAGGCGGCGGGCCGACAGGCGGTTGACTGACAGGAGGTCCGGCAGGTGGCGGGCCGACGGGCGAATATCCGACGGGTGGCGCGGCCACCGGCTGATACGTGCCGATGTTGCCACCGCCCGACGGATTCCATCCGGCTGGCGTGGCGACGACTTTCTTTCGACGGAGGCCGAGAATCAGGAGGAGTCCTCCGAGCACCACGCCGATCGCCAGTGCACCGATCGCAGTCGACGTCGCCTTATCGGCGTCGGCCTTGGGATTTCGGCCGACGGCAATCGCGAAATCGGTGTCGGCGCTGGCAACCGAGAGGACGTACTTGCCTGGCTTGTCGATCTTGAGGGTGCGGATCTCGTTCCCGACGAAACCGCCCTTGTCGTAGCTGGCCCCGGTGGCGCGAGCCAGTTTCACGTCGTTGCCGCCGCTGTCGACCATCGTCAGATCCACAGTGATCTTGCCGGAGTGTGAGTATGCGGCACCGGTCGTCTGGCAGTCACCGCGGAGCGTGCCGATCTTGCCCTTTGACTCGGCGTAGAACACGAATGTTCCCGTTCCGGTGAAGTTGAACTCTGTGTCGCAACCGACCGGTGCGCGTTGCAGGTTCTTGACCGCGTTCTCGTACTGTGAGCCGCCCGTGATGAACAATCCGATCCCGGCGCCGATGCCGCCGAGCAGTAGGACGATGCCGAGAACGAGAAGTCCGGTGTGTCGCTCCCCTTTCGTCGGTGGCGTTGGTTGTGTTTGAAACGACATCTCAATTCTCTCCCAGTCGCTGGATCACCAGATCGATTCGGTCATCGGGTTGCACCACGGCGACGCGCACGTTGTTCGCGCCCCCAGCACCATAGAAGTCGCCCGGACTCACGAGTGTCCCCGCTTCCCGAGCGAGTCGTTCGGCGAACGCCCATCCATCCACTGCATCAAACCACAAATAGAAACCACCAGCGGGCATTCTGATCTCGAAGCCCGACCATTTCGAGAGCCCACGGGCGAGTACGTCCAGTCGACGGGCGTATCGGTCGCGCTGCGCGACGACGTGTTCGTCGTCGGCCAGGGCAACGACCGCCGCCGCCTGCACCGGTCCGGGCACCAGCATCCCCATGTGCTTGCGTGTCTCCTGCAGGTATCCGACGAGCTCGGCGTCGCCGGCATAGAAGCCGATCCGCAGTCCGGCCAGATTCGAACGCTTCGACAGCGAATGAAGCGCAATCACCCCGTCCGGACCAGACTCCAGAATCGTGCGTGCCGGCCCGTCCCATGTGAACTCGGCGTAGCACTCGTCACTGAAGACCGGTACGCGATGAGCACGACCCCACGCTGCTGCCGCGCCGAGATCGTCGAGCGCACCCGTTGGGTTGTTCGGACTGTTGACCCAGAGGACGAGAGCTCGGGCCGCGTCGGTGGGATCGATGCTGTCGAGATCCAATCGACCAGACGCCGTGTTGCCAACGGCGACGCCGCGGCAGCCAGCGAGGATCGCACTCATCTCATAGGTTGGGTACGCCACGGCTGGGTAGAGCACCGTGTCACGATCGGGCGTCCGCAGATGGAGCAGTTGCGCTGCGGTCGCCACGAACTCCTTGGTCCCGACGCACGCCCCGATCTGGGCGACCGGAACCTCCACGGCGAAGCGACGTGAGATCCAAGCTCGCGCTGCCTCGCGCAGGGCAGCGGTTCCGATGCTCGGCGGGTACCCGCGTTCGGCGTTCGACGCCGAGAGCATCGCGATGACATCGGCTGGCGGCGGGTCGCACGGAGTTCCGATCGACAGGTCGACGATTCCGCCGGGCAACGCTTCGGCCATCGGCTTGAACCTGTCGAGCCGGTCGTAGGGGTAGGGCGGGGGGACGAATCCGGCAGTCATGATGCTGTCAATCCTGCCTGAAGTCGTTGGCCAGCTCTCAGCCGGCGACGATGAACTCGCTGAGTCGCCCCGACGATGCGCCGGCGAGCCGCGCCCGAATACGAATGCCGTCGGGCTCGTTCGCGGTCGAGACCACTTCACCCTCGCGATGCACGGATGCAATCACATCGCCACGCTCGTACGGGACGAGCAGTTCGACGACCGTCGCCATTGCACGGAGCCGGTCTGCGAGAGCCTGCAGGAAATCACTCGTACCGGCGCCGGTGAGCGCACTGATCGCGACCGAGCCTTCGTGTTCGGCAACGAGTTGCTTGGCGGCATCCGGGTCGCGGTCGGCCTTGTTGAACACGAGCATCTCCGGGACTGCCTGAGCGTCGATTTCTGCGAGCACCGTGCGAACAGCGGCGATCTCGCCCTCCGGATCAGGAGAACTGGAATCGACGACATGGACGAGGAAGTCCGCTTCGCGCGCCACCTCGAGCGTGCTCTTGAACGCTTGAACCAGGCCGTGCGGAAGACGGCGGACGAAACCGACCGTGTCCGTCAACAGCACGGGCTCACCACCGGGGAGGGCGAGCCGTCGCGTCGTCGGATCGAGGGTCGCGAACAACCGATCCTCGACCAGCACGCCGGCTTGAGTCAATGTGTTCAGGAGGGTCGACTTGCCGGCGTTGGTGTATCCGACGATCGTCACTGCGCCGAGCCCGCTCTTGCCGCGACCTTTGCGCTGCAGATCGCGGGTGTGCTGGAGACCGACCAGGTCCTGTTCGAGCTTGGTGACTCGACGCATGATCCGCCGCCGATCGACCTCGAGTTTGGTTTCGCCAGGGCCTCTCGTACCGATGCCTGCACCCTGTTGGGCGAGGTTGCCGGTGATGCCGCGCCGCAGTCGTGGTAACCGGTATTTGAGCAGCGCCAGCTCGACCTGGGCCTTGCCCTCGAGCGTGTGCGCGTTCTGAGCGAAGATGTCGAGGATGACAGCGGTCCGGTCGATGGCCGTACGGCCGAGGTTCTTCTCCAAGTTGTACTGCTGCGACGGCTTGATGTCATTGTCGAACACGACCGTGTCGGCATCGACAGCGAGACACAACTCGCGCAGTTCGTCGACCTTGCCTTTACCGATGAACCACGAGTTGTCCGGTGCGTCTCGGCGCTGGGTCAGGCGGCCCGCTTCATCGGCGCCGGCGGTGTCGATCAGCAACGACAGTTCGTCAAGACTGGCCTCGGTCTGCTCATCGGTGTGGCCGGGCAGCGTCACGCCGACCAGGATGATGCGCTCACGTTTGGTGCGCTCGATGAGTGTCGCGCCGAGTGCCTCTTGATACGGAGTCGTCATGAACCTTCGATCCTGTTGTCGGTGTACGTGTCGGTCTTTTCGGGGGTGTGCTCGATGGTGGTGTTCGCTGTGGGGAGGCCGGCGGGATCGATCGTGATGTGCGCGATCAGTACTGCCGGTCCCACGAGCGTGACGTGCCCGGGCTCGGGTTCGTTCAGACGAACTCTGGCATCTCCGCCGTCCATGTGCACGATGATTTCGCCGGCGACAGGGTGGGCCAGACCCCAGTGAACGGCGGCAAAGGCACTGACGCAGGCGCCCGTGCCGCATGCTTCGGTGATGCCGGCGCCACGTTCGTGCACGCGCATCGTGATGGCCGATGCCTCCGGGCCGGGCTCGATGATCTCCAGGTTGATGTGCGGGATCCGCCGTCCGAGGCTCAGCAGATCGACCGCCAGGACATCTTCGACACCGACGACCGTATGCGGGTTGCCCGTACTGAGATGGATGACAGGCCGCATCGGGTCTGCTCCGATGTCGGACCATCCGACCGGAGCGGCCAGGTGCCCGACAGCACCCATGCTGACGCTGGCTTGCACCGTCGACGAGTCGACGGGTTCGATCGCGACCGTGCGCAGGCCCGCGTCGGTGTGCACATCGTATTCGACGGCGGATCGGCGGCCTTGGGCGAGGAATGCCGCTTGGGCGAGACAACGGATGCCGTTGCCACTCATCTCGGCGCGACTGCCGTCAGCGTTGTAGAGAACCATCGACAGTTCACGCTCGGCAACAATGGTGAGGAGCAACAGACCATCGGCGCCGACACCCCGACGACGGTCGCACCATGCCCTGGCCAAGTCCGAGTAAGGCGCAGAGGGGCCGAACCGAGCATCGATCTGAGCGGTGTCGCAGACGAGGAAGTCATTCCCGAGACCGTGGTGTTTGGTCAAGCTGATCATCTGAAGTACTCCTGCAGCACGGGCAACACTTCTGCGACGGGATCGGCCGTGATGTCCACCCAGCGTATGCGTGGGTCGCGACGGAACCACCGCTCTTGGCGCACCGCGAACTGTCGCGTCCGCAGGATGATCTCGTTCACCGCTTCGGACAAGACCCTTTCCCCCTCGATCACGCTGATCAGTTCTTTGTAACCGAGCGCTTGGCGCGCAGTGCGGGACATCCCACCTGGCGAACTCAACAGCGAGGCCACCTCGTCGACCAGTCCGTGCTCGATCATCCGACGCACGCGCGCTGCGACCCGCTCGGTCAATGCGTCCCGCGACCAGCGCAGTCCGATCTGCGGTGTGCTGATCGGCGGATACGCATTCGTGCCCGGACCGAAACTGCTGAACGGCATTCCGCTCCCGAGGCAGACCTCGAGCGCACGAACGATGCGACGGCCATTGGTCGCGCCGATCCTCGTCGCCGCCAGAGGATCGAGGACGGTCAAGCGCGCGTACAGGCTCTCCACGTCCGAGATCGTTTCCAACTCGGAGCGAATCGCCGGCCATTCCCCGGGCAATGTCAGGTCGTCGATGACCGACGTCAGGTACAGCCCGGTGCCGGCCACGAGCACGGGAGTGTGACCGCGCTCTGTGATCGCAGACATGGCTGTGGTCGCTGCAGCCTGGAAGTCGGACACCGTGAACGAGGCATCGGAATCGACCAGATCGATGCAGTGATGGGCGACCGCGCGTTGGTCGGCCGGAGTCGGTTTCGCCGTGCCGATGTCCATGCGGCGGTAGACCTGCATCGCATCCACGGCGACGATCTCCATGTCACCGCGTCGCTCGGCCAACGCCATTGCGACGTCGCTCTTGCCGCTTGCCGTTGGACCGACGATGACAACGGCTCGAGCGCGGTCAGGCGTGACGATTCGATCGTGCGACGAGTCGGGCAATTAGCCCGCCACAACCGGGATGCGAACCCGGTGCGCCGCCTCGGCAACCAGCTCGACGAATTCGCCCCCGAGGTGATGCGGCGCCGCGGTGACGATGTTCACCAGGACATACGCGCCCGCACGCAACGGGACGGGGCTCGGAAAGTGAACCAGCTTGTGTTGGCGGGTACGACCGGTGGTGATGCCCGCGTTCTTTCGCGACGGTCCCTCGACGAGCACCTCTTCGGTGCGCCCGATCCGGTCGCGGTGTTTGAGCAGCGCACTCCGCTCGACGACATGCTTCAAGCGGTCGAATCGTTCGCCGGCAACCATGGGGTCGACGAACTGCGATTCCATCCCAGCCGCCTCCGTACCGGCACGCGGTGAAAAGATGAAGGTGAACGCGAAGTCGAATTCCGCGGCGGCCGCCACAGCCAGCGTCTGCTCGAAATCGGCTTCGGTCTCACCCGGGAACCCGACGATGATGTCCGTGCTCACGGCGAGATCCGGCATCAGCCGGCGTGCCTCTGCCAGCCGCTCGAGATATCGATGCGCTGTGTACCCGCGATGCATCGATGCAAGGACGCGATCCGACCCCGACTGGAGTGGGTAGTGCAGGTGCTCACAGACACTGCTGGTCTCGGCCATCGCCGCGAGTGTGTCAGCGCGCATGTCCTTCGGGTGCGGGCTCGTGAACCTGACCCGTCGAATACCGGTGATGGCACCGACGGAACGCAGCAACTCGGAGAACAGCGGCCGGATACGCACCTCGGCCGCGCCGCCTCGTCGTTCGGCCAAGGTGATGTCACGTCCATAGCTGTTCACGTTCTGTCCGAGAAGGGTCACCTCGGTCACACCCTGTTCGGCCAACAATCCGACCTCGGCAACGATGTCGTCGAACGGTCGACTGATCTCGACACCGCGGACGGACGGCACGATGCAGAACGCGCATGAATTGTCGCAGCCGATCTGGATCGTGACCCAGGCATTGAAGCTGCTCTCGCGGCGCACTGGAAGCGCACTCGGGAACAGGGCATGGTCGTCGATCACCGCCTCGTCGAAGATCTCGGTGACCGGACCGTTGGTGCGCGCCGACTCGATCAGCTCGCCGGCGCGGTGCACGTTGTGGGTTCCGAGAACCACATCGACCCACGGCGCTCGCGTTCGAACTGCCTCCCGGTCCTTCTGGGCCATGCAGCCTGCGACGATCAATTGGCGACCTTCGACCTGGTCCTTCCAACGCTTCAGGTGGCCGAGATTGCCGTAGGTCTTGGTGTCGGCACCCTCACGGATGCAGCACGTGTTGACCACCACGACGTCGGCCTGATCCTCGGACTCGGCCAGCACCAATCCGTCGGCTTCCAAGAGTCCGGCGATCCGCTCGGAATCGTGCTCGTTCATCTGGCACCCGTAGGTACGGATGGTGTAGCTACGACCCGGGGCTGCCATGGCTGCTCAGCCTAATGCCGCTCAGATCGAGCGCAGCGGCCGCTCGATCGGCCGAGCACTACACGTGTACCTCATCTCGATCGCAGTCAGCTCAGACCGAGCCGAACGAAGTGATCGTCAGGAGCGTCGACCTCGGTGAGCGCCACGCGAAGGATCTCCTCGGCATCGCGTACGTCTCGATGCGATGACGATGACGTCGTTTCGACAACGAGATCGCGACGTTCCAACGGATCCTCGCGGCGGTCGAACAACAAGGTTTCGAACCGGCTCGCATATCCCCAGAACGGCAAGATGTCACCCGCACGAAACGGCTGGCGGATCACGGGGATGGAACTGCCGGGCATCCGGTCGAGCGTCGCCCGGTCGTCGGGTGGTGGCATCTTGAGGTCGGGAGCTCCGCCGAGAGGCATCGTGCTCCAACGATTGGACCACATCGAGAGCGGCGCGTTGTCGCCGAGCGGGCCGCGCGCATATCGCCACCGATCTGTCACAAGATGGACCTCGCGACCCCACACACCCGTCAGGGCCCAGTCGCGGACACGAGACGCCGAACCGTCGAGCAACGGCAACAGCGAGACGCCATGCGTCCGGTGGCGGGCTTCGATGCCGAAGATGTCGAGCAACGTCGCGTGCACGTCGGCCGTCGTCGTCAGCGCATCGTTGGTCGATCGGCTCGAGTCCGGTGAACTCGATTCACCACTGGCTCCGTCGGCCACACGAGCGCCACCGGGCCACCAGACGAGCAGCGGAATATGACCGAGAGTTCGGTAGACGGGGACGGATGGTTTGCCCCATACGTCCCGGCCGTGGACATCGGTTTCTCCGAGATAGTGACCGTGGTCGGTGCACACGATCACCGCCGTGTCGTTCCAGCCATCGGTTGCGTCGAGTTCGTCGAGCACACGTCCGAACCAATGATCGATCATCGACAGCTTGGCGCCGTACTGGGCCCGGACCTGCTCGGCGTCTCGTGGCGAGAGGACTCCGGCCTCGAGCGCACCGACCTTGTACGGCGGCCAGATGATGTGCTCGCCCTCCCACCCCGGGTCGTACATCGACGCCCACGGATCCGGCGTGTCGAACGGTTCGTGTGGATCGAACTCATCGACGAACAAGAAGAAGCGCTCCCCCGCCCGGCGATGCATCGGTGCGATCCGACCGAGCCACTCGGCGGCTGCGGCCATCGTTCGCGGGCCTGGGAAGTCGGCCTCGCCGGTGAACCAACTGCGCGAATCGTGGTAGTGCGCATGGTGGGCATTCGTCTCGGGAGCACCGAGCCACGACGGATCGGCGCGGGTCTTCCACGGATCGCTCTCGTGTCCGCGCTCGTACGTCCACGCCGTGAAATCCGTGTGGTAGTTCTCGCCACCGGTTTCGAACAAATGCGGATGGTCGGAGATCATCTGCGTGACGATGCCGGCACGACGCATCGACGCCGTGATCGACTCCTCCCACAATTCGATCGATCCCCACGGTTTCCAGAGGAAGTCCAACGCTCCGACGAGCACATCGTGTCTCGCTGGCATACATGGCAGCGAGCCGGTGTGGTGGTTCGTGAAACGAGTCGATCGCGCGGCAAATCGGTCGAGATTCGGCGTCGCCCACTCGGCACCACCGTAGGCGCCAAGGGCATGCCGGTTGAGGCTGTCGAGGAGGATGACAACCGTGTTCGCGGGCTTGCCCATCCCGCGCTACGACCCCTGGAGGACGCGAAGCTCTTCGAGAGGGATGTGGCAACGCATCGCGTGGCCCGGCGCGACTTCGGCGAGGGGCGGCTCCGTGACCTCGCAGACGCCCGGGATGGCTCTTGGGCAACGCGGGTGGAACACGCAACCGCTGGGCGGATTTGCCGGTGAGGGGATCTCACCTTCGAGGCGGATACGCGACGTCGCTTCGCCGTCGACGCTGGGGATCGCCGACAGTAGCGCCTCGGTATACGGGTGGTTGGGACCGTTGAAGACATCATCGGTCAACCCCACCTCTTGGATACGACCGAGGTACATCACCGCGATGCGGTCGGCGAGATAGCGCACGACGCCCATGTCGTGGGTGATGAAGACGTAGCTGGTCTTTTCTTCGCTCTGCAGGTCGGCCAGCAGGTTGAGGATCGCGGCCTGCACGGACACGTCGAGAGCGCTGGTCGGTTCGTCGCAGACGACGATACGAGGGTCGCCGGCGAAGGCGCGCGCGATCGCAACACGCTGCTTCAGACCCCCGGACAGTTGTCTCGGCTTCAGGTCGAGATGACGCGGGGTCAGACGGAGATGGGCGGCGAGGGCCTCGACCCGCGCGTTGGCCTCCGCGCCCTTGATGCCGGTGAGCTTCTCGACGCTGCGCATGAGGATCCGCCGGACGGACCAGCTGCGATTCAGTGCGGAATCCGGATTCTGGAACACCATCTGCATCGCGCGCTTCTCGGCCGTGCTGCGCGATGTCGTGTTCGGGGCGACGTTGTGGCCGTCCAGCGCAACAGCGCCACCGTTGTCGGCAGACTCGATGCCGAGGATCGTCCTCGCCAGCGTGGACTTGCCCGAACCCGACTCGCCGACGATGCCCAGCGTCTCGCCTTCGGCCAGTTGGAGATCGACGTCGACCAGTGCCGGCACGCTCGACTTGCGCTGTCGGAAGGTCTTCGAGAGGTGGGTGAGCTCGAGCACCTCGGGATTCGCGTCTGATCGGGCGAGAATCCCGATCGGGGTGTCGGGCATTGCTTCGATCATTTCCGGGATCCGGTCGGGGTAGTGACAACGCGTGTAGTGGCCGCTGACGCCGATCGGCACGACCGGCGGGACCACGGTGTGGCACGTCTCGTCAGCGAGCGGGCAGCGATCGACGAACACACACGTCGGTAGATCGGTTCCGATCAACGGCAGGATGCCCGGGATGGTCGCCAGGGCCCGTTCGGTCTTGCGCACACCGTGCCGGGGCAGTGAGCGCAACAGCCCCACGGTGTACGGGTGTTGGGGGTTGTCGAACACCTGCTCGCTCGGACCCTCCTCCACGATGCGACCGGCGTACATCACACCGACCCGGTCGCACAACGAACGAATGATCCCGAGGTTGTGGGCGATCAACAGAACGGCTGCGTTGCTCTCGGCGCGCAGTGTACGAACGAGATCGAGCACCTCGGCTTCCACCGTTGCGTCGAGACCGGTCGTTGGTTCGTCGAGAACGAGCAGCTTCGGATCGCAGGCCAGCGCCATCGCGATGACGACGCGTTGTTGCATCCCGCCCGAGAGCTGGAACGGGTAGCGGTCCATCACTCGCGACGGATCGGCGATGCGCACCCGCCGCAGCGCTTCGAGCGATGACTTCTCCGCATCGGACCTGGACTGCCCGAGCAACGTGAAGCTCTCGATCAGTTGGCGACCGATCTTGATCGACGGGTTCATCGCCTGCGCCGGATCTTGATACACCATCGACGCTTCCGTCGCACGGAAGCGCTGCAACTGCGAGGTGGACATGCCCGTGACATCATCGCCGTCGACCAACACTCGACCGCTCACGATCTTGCCGTTGCGTGGCAGATAGCGCACGCACGCGTAGGCCGTGGTCGACTTTCCGCATCCGCTCTCGCCGACGAGACCATAGGCCTCGCCGGGAGCGATGGAGAACGAGACGCCACGCAGCACTGCTCGATCGACGCCGCGCACGGTGTAGACGACCTCGAGGTCTTCGACCGACAGTGCTGCGATGTCGGTGTCGGTGACTGTGGACGTGACGCTCATGATGCCTCCACGACGGACTGTACGGAGTCGGCGATGAGATTGACGGCGATGACAAGACTCGCAATCGCCGCAGCCGGGAACACGGTCGTCCACCAGATGCCGGCGCTGATCGAGTTGTACGCCTCACTGACCTGTGCACCCCAGTCGGGCGAAGGGGGCTGCGGTCCAGCTCCGAGGAACGACAGCGTGGCGACGGTGAACACGGCGTAGCCGATGCGAACGGTCAGCTCGACGATGATCGGCCCGCTGACGTTCGGGAGGATCTCCCTGAACATCACGAACACGGACGACTCGCCGCGAAGCTTGGCCGACGTCACGTAATCGAGATCGCGTTCGGCGATCACGGCCGATCGCACCGTCCGAGCAACGATCGGGGTGAACAGTGCCGCGACGACGCCGATCACCACCCACGTCGACGACCCGAGTGTCGTCACCGCGAGCAGCGCAACGAGCAGCACGGGAAGTGCGAGGAACGCCTCGACGATTCGGCTCAGGACGTTGTCGACCCACCGGCCGAAGTATCCCATCACCATGCCGATGATCACACCGAACAACACACCGAGCAGGGCCGCCAGCGGAGCAACCTTGAGGACATCGCGGGACCCGGCCATCACACGGGACAGGACATCGCGTCCCTGTTCGTCGGTGCCGAAGGGATATTTGGCACGAGGCGACAAATGCGCACCATTCGGCACCACCCGGAAATCGAGCGGACTGTGCGGTGTGATGCGGTCGCCCAGCGTGGCGCAGACGCCCCACACCATCACGATGAACACTCCGACGATGAACGCCGGCCGGCGGCGAATCAGCCGCCAATTCTCGCGACGGGCCTGCTGACGTTCACTCACCTGCACGACACCACTCAATTCGATCTCCGCAGGCGTGGTCGGGGCAACGGCCGTGCTGGACATCGTAGTCCTGGGCACGAGTACGTCTGCGCCCGGGGTGGAGACGATCTCCTCGGGTTTCGGGAACCGCGGATCGGAGTCGTTCATCGCGATGTCTCCAATCGAACTCGAGGGTTGAGGTAGGCGATGAAGACGTCGGCCAGCAGGGTCGAGATCATGTAGATGATGCCGACGAGCAGCACGGCACCCTGCAGTACGGGGACGTCCTTGTTGACGACGGCGCTGAGCATCGTCGAACCGAGACCGTGGTAGTTGAAGACCTTCTCGACACCGATGATGCCGCCGAACAGATAGCCGACCTGCACGCTGATCACGGTGATCGTCGGGGCGAGAGCGTTACGCAAAATGTGCTTGCGCATCACTTGGCCCTTCGACAGCCCCTTCATCGTCGCGGTTCGCGAGTAGTCGGCCTGCAGGCCGTTGATCACGCCGGCTCTCGACATTCGGGCGATGTAGCCGAAGTACGCGACCACCATCGCCAACGCCGGCGTGATGAGATATCGGAACTGGCCGATCACCGACGTGCCGCTCGGTGGAGTCGCGAAGACCCGACCGAGCTTCCAGTGCACGCAGAAGATCGACATCAGCACCGCCGCGGTGACGAACTCGGGGATCGACGACGTGGCCAGTCCCGTGGTGACGACGATCCGGTCGGCGGGCTTGTCCTGACGGCGGGCGGCGAAGATGCCGGCGGCGATGGACACCGGAACGGTGATGATCAACGCCAGCAACGCCAGCTTCCCGGAGCGGAACAGTGCGGGGAAAATGAGGCTACGGACGGAAACACCACTCTGGTACGACGTGCCGAAGTCGAGCGTGAACAGCCGCCGGATCGACGTGAAGTACTGAGACAGAAACGGACGATCGGTCCCGATCTGATGGTTGTATCTGGCCACATCCTCCTTGGCGGCAAAGGGGCCGAGGACTTTGCGCCCGACATCGCCAGGCAGGACGTTGACGACGAGGAATACAATCGTGGCGAGGAGCCACAGCGTGATCACTGCCGACGCCAAGCGTCTCAGCAAGAACCGTCCCACGGCCTTCCTCTCTGAATGCAATCAGAATGCGAACGAGTCATGTGGCCGTCAGGCCTGTGACCGCCGCCAGGAGCGGCGAGCCACGAGGCCAGACGAAATTCCGATGTGAGCCTGTGGATCAGGCGACGAACCCGGCCTTGTTGCAATAGAAATGACCAAGACCGGTGGCAACGATGCCGGTGACCTTGGTCGTGGTGGCGAAGAGCACGTTGTAGAAGTACGGGATTGCGTACGGAACGTCGGTGTTGGCGATCTGCTGGATTGTCTTGATCGCCGCCTTCTGACCGCCGAGGTCGAGTGACGACTGATACGCCTTCACCGCAGCACGGAACGGCGCCGAGATGTAGTGCGCCGAGTTCCACTCGCCGGTCGCGTACGCCTTGACGAGATAGACGTCGGGAACGCCGCGCAGGCCATAGTCGACGATGCCGAAGTCCTTGCCGCCGTCGCAGCCGGTTGGCTCGACCTTGGAGTCGTAGACCTTGCACCAGTCCTCGTCGTCGACCTTCTTCTCCTGCGAGAGTGAGACGTTCATCCCGATCTCCTTCAGCTGGCTCTGCACGATCTGGGCCAGCTGCGGGATCTCCTGCAGCTTCGGGAAGTACAGCGTCGCTGCCAGACCGGCCTTGCCTGCATCGGTCAGCAGCTGCTTGGCTTTGGCCACGTCACGTGTGCGCTGCGGCTGACTCGCATCGAAGAATGGGTAGATCGGAGCGATCGGGTGATCGTTGGCGATGTCGGCCTTGCCCTTGAGGATGGTGTCGATCAGCGCCTGACGATCGATACCGAGGGCCACAGCCTGGCGGACCCGTACGTCGGTGAAGTCACCCTCGCGGCAGTTCATCCAGATCTCACGATGCGCTGCACCGCGGATCGAATTGACGGTGACGTTGCTGTCATTGAAGAGCGCATCGCCACCGACCACGGAGAACTGCGTGATCGCATCGGCCGCACCGCCCTGCAGGCCGGAGACCAGCGTGGCGAGGTCCTCGCTGAAGGTGTACTCCAGCTTGTCGAGGAACGGCTTGCCGCCCCAGTAATCCAGGTTGGCCACGAAACTCGCCCCGGTCGCTGGGTCGTACTTGGTCATCTTGAAGGCGCCCGTGCCCGTCATCCGCTTGTCGAGCGTGGTGCCGAGCACGTAGTCCTTCGGCGTGATGACCGACTGCGGGTTGTATGCACCGACCTGCTGTGGGAATTGACCGTCCGGGCTGAGGAGCGTGATCTGGACCGTGAAGTCGTCGACGGCCTTGGTGGAACCGGCCGCGATGGATGCCTTCAGGTTGCTACCTGCCAGGCGATCCATGGTGGCGACGACATCGGCAGAGGTGAACGCCGATCCGTCATGCCACTTCACGCCCTTGCGAAGAACGAACGTCCATACGCTGCCGTCGGCGTTCGGTTTCCACGACTCGGCGAGCATCGGCTTGAGGTCGCCACCGAGAGCGTCGACGAGGTACTCGAAGCACGTGGTCACCGGGGTGTAAGTGCCGAGGTCGGCCATCGCCACCGGATCGAGTGGGCCAGAAGGCGTCTGCGCGGCGATGCGCAGCGTGCCACCCGGCTTGATTGCGGCACCAGCCGCCGTGGTGGCGGTACCGCTACCAGCCGTAGTGGTTGCGGTCCCGCCAGTGGTGGTGGTGACCCCTGCGCCGCTGGTGGTGGTGACCCCTGCAGCGGTGGCGGGGCTGGTCTTGCTGCTGCTGCCACAGGCAGCGATGACGGTGCCCATGAACGCCATGCTGAGCCCGATCATGCTGCCGCGCTGGACGAACGCGCGTCGTGAGATCTGGCCCTTTGCGTATGCCTCGGTGAGTTCGAGTTCAACCGGGCTCGCGCCACGACGCAGTCGGTCGAAGATGGAATCGCTCATGAATTGTCTCCCCAGTCAATGTCCCGTGTGGCCGGGCTTCGTGTCACCATAGGTGATCGATCGCGGAGCGGTCAACGATCAATCACGGCACATTCGAACCCGTAATACCCCCGAAACGTTTCCGACATGCGGAAGGTTCCCGAAATCGTTGACCGCTCCGAAATCCAACGGTGACGCCAGCGCTCAGGAATCGAGCGAGATCGGCTCATCGTCGACAGCACCGAACGTGTCCACATCGCCGCTGAGACCGGCCTGCTGACGCACCTTCTCCGATACCTCGACCATGATCTCCGGATTGGACTGCAGGTAGTTCTTGGCGTTCTCACGCCCCTGACCGAGTTGTTCACCCTCGTAGGTGAACCACGCTCCGGACTTCTTGATGATGCCCATTTCCACGCCGAGGTCGAGCAGACCACCCTCGCGGCTGATGCCTTTGCCGTACATGATGTCGAACTCGGCCTGCTTGAATGGCGGCGCAACCTTGTTCTTGACCACTTTCACACGAGTCCGGGAACCAACGACTTCGGCGCCGTCCTTGATGCTCTCGATGCGACGAATGTCGAGCCGCACGGATGAGTAGAACTTCAGAGCACGGCCGCCGGGTGTGGTTTCGGGTGAACCGAACATCACACCGATCTTCTCTCGCAGCTGGTTGATGAAAATGGCAATCGTGTTGGTCTTGTTCAGGTTGCCGGTGAGCTTGCGCAATGCCTGGCTCATCAACCGGGCTTGGAGACCGACATGGGTATCGCCCATCTCGCCCTCGATCTCGGCTCGAGGCGTCAGCGCCGCAACCGAGTCGATCACGACGACGTCGAGTGCGCCGGATCGAACGAGCATGTCGACGATCTCGAGCGCCTGTTCGCCGGTGTCCGGCTGCGAGATGAGCAACTGGTCGATGTCCACACCGATTGCCCGGGCGTAGATGGGGTC
>JAYTRT010000378.1:0-5406 GCA_043746045.1 Actinomycetota bacterium
CCCAAACGCGATAAGAAAGGACGGCCAGCATGACCAACGGTTCAACTGGCAATCTCCCTTGAAATCGCATAGTCCCAGCTCATGGGCACTTTCTTAGCGCTCCCGGAAGGATTCGAACCTCCGTCTACAGTTTAGGAAACCGTTGCTCTATCCCCTGAGCTACGGGAGCCGGGCGACCCACACGATACTGACGATGGGGCGTGGGTCCGGTATCTACGCGATGAGATATCGAGACGTTCGGATATGTGCTCACGGAGAAGCGTGGACCTCCCGCTCGAGCACTGATCGACCTCGGTCGAACCGAAGATCGCTTCACCGCTGCAGATCGGCGGAATGAACCAGGCGTTCCTCATACTTCTCTGCGGTTCGCAGCTCACCATGCAGGCATGTCGACAACGGAGCACACACCACGTAAGAAGCGCCCTCATCCGGCTCGGCGTACGCGTCGGGCCACCGGGTTCGCCAGCGTTGCCGTGATGGCCGGGCTTGGCGGATTGATGGCAGCGAACTCCGCCGAGAACACCTCGACAGCGGCTGCGCCGACCACTGTCACCGAAGTGACGAGCACCACGACACCAACCATCACGCCAACCATCACACCAACCGTCACACCAACAGTCGCGACGACCGATGCGACCGCACCGACAGCAGTCGTGACAGCGGAAACGCAGACCAGCCAAGCGGCCATCGCTGCATCGAAGACCACCGCCACAACAGCGAAGGCGACCGCCACCACCGCGAAGACCACCTCCGCGACCGCCGCAACAACTGCAACGACGACAGCTCACACCACGACGAAGTCCAGCTGAGATGACCGTCTCGATCGCAACAGACCAGCTCGTGCAGGAGGGCCGGTTCCAAGCAATGGGCACCGATGCCCACGTGATCATCGTCGGCGGCAACGACGAGATGCTGGCCAACGCGACCGACCGGATCGAACAGCTCGAGGCGCGATGGAGCCGCTTTCGGGACAACAGCGACATCAGCCGACTCAACCAACAGGCCGGTCGACTCTGCTCGGTCGACAACGACACCGCCCTGATGATCGAGCGCTCGATCGAGTTGTGGCGCGTGACGGGAGGATCCGTCGACCCACTCGTCCTCGACGCTGTTCGCAACGCCGGCTATGACCGCACTTTCGAAGAGATCAGCACCGGCCGCCGGCCATCGGCGACGGAGCGAACGACACGCTCGGTCGATCCTCGGCCGTGGTGCCCGGTCGCATGTACCGACATCGAGATCGTCAGGAACGTCAATGGCGCCGACGATGCGAGAGTTCGCCTACCGGTCGGTTCCGGTTTTGATCCGGGAGGTATCGGCAAGGGCCTCGCTGCCGACATCATCGTCGGTGAACTCATGGCCGCCGGGGCCACTGGTACGTGTGTCAACCTCGGCGGTGACCTGCGCGTCGGCGGTGTCGCGCCGGGGAGCACGCATTGGATCGTCGCCGTCGATCATCCGCAGCGCGACGAGTCGATGCTCACGCTTACCATCGTGGAAGGCGCAGTGGCGACGTCATCGACGCTGCGCCGCAGCTGGACAGTCGACGGAACCCGCCGCCATCACCTGATCGACACCACGACCGGCGAACCGTCGCAGACCGATCTCGTCCAGGCCACCGTCGTCGCTGCACACGCCTGGGTTGCCGAGGGATTCGCGAAGGCTGCGCTGCTGCGCGGTGGACCACACGCGTTCGATCTGCTGCCGATCGGTATCGAAGCAATGGCGATCGACCGCCACGGAAATGTGATGACGACGAGTGACTTCCGTCGATTCACCGGCCATCAGATCATTCCGACGCACGTTCCAATCGAGCGAGAAGACAGAACCCGAGGAGCAACGTCATGACCGACCAACTGTGGTGGTACACCGCCCGCTCCGGCGGGTTCGTCGCATGGGGGCTCCTCGCCGCCAGCGTCCTTTGGGGCCTGTCGATCTCGACCAAGGCTCTCGGCCGGAAGGTTCGGCCGAACTGGATGCTCGACCTGCACAGATTTCTCGGCGGTTTCGCCGTGATCTTCACCACCGTGCACGTCCTCGCGATCGTGTCCGACAGCTATGTGCACTTCGGACTCAGCAGTGTCTTCGTGCCCTTCACCGGCAGCTGGCATCCGAACGCCGTTGCATGGGGCATCGTCGGGATGTACCTGCTGATCGCGATCGAGATCTCGTCGCTGCTCCGCAAGAAGATCCCCAAAAAGGCCTGGCGAGCGATCCACTTCGCCAGCTTCCCGCTGTTCATGTTCAGCACGCTGCACGCCTTCATGGCCGGCACCGACAGCGGCAGCCCGATCTTCATCGCGGTCGCTGCTGCGGTCAGCCTCGCAATCGTCGTGTTGACGATCCGACGAGTCAACCAGGCCCGCCGCCAGTCGAGGACACCGATCAGCACACAACCACGGATCAGTCGGGGAGAGCTGATCGGTGCAGGACAGCCCACGTCGGGGTGAACGAGACGTTCGAACCATCGACTGTCGCGGTGCCGTCGATGATGAGGCTCATCGCGGTCGCAGTGGCCGGCGGAAACAGCAACGTCACTCCCGAGCGCGCTGCGACATTGGCGCCGGTGCTCGTGCCGACTGTGAAGTGCAGGACGCCGTCCGCATCAGCAGTCGGCGTGACCGCGAGGATCCGGGCATGGCTGTCATCGCTGACCGTCAACAGATAGCACCAGCCGATCTGTTGGGCGATGGCCGCTGACAATTCGGGGATCGGTACGGCGACGCTCATTCCGGCACCGTACCCCGTGACACCACCGATGCGATTGCGGTGACAAACCTGCGCAGGTCTTCGACTTCGTTCGGTCCCCTTGCGATCGCCGTTCCGCCGACCACATTCGCGCTGACAGCCGCCAACGTCGTCAGCACCGCCGCCAGTCCCTTGTGCCCACGCGACTCGTGACTGACCGAGGCCGTCACGCCGATGACCTTGCCGTCCAATTCACCTGAGCCGATGAGCCAATCGATCGCGTTCTTCAACGAGCCCGGAAGGCTGTGCCCGTACTCGGGTGAAGCAATCATCAATGCATCCGCATCGGCCACGACGGACCGCCACTGCGCGACAGGGAGCGGCGCGACACCGTCACGTTCGAGGTCCGAGTCGAACAACGGCAGAGCACGAATGCCGTCGAAGATCGAGAACTTCACACCGGTCGGAGCCACTGTCGGCGCCGACCGCAGCAACGTCAGGTTCGACGAACTGGCCTGAAGGCTCCCACAGACTCCAACGATGTGCACGGATCAATCCGACCCGTAGTCGCGCGTCACTGTCGCAACACGAACCCGGTACTGCTCGTACCAACGTTGGCTTCCGGTCCGTTGTGCCGCGGCATGCTCGAACACCCGCTTCCACGCCGCAGCGTGCGCATCGGTCGCCCAGTAGGAAACTGTGATCCCGACGATTTCCTTTGCCGATTCGACGCCGATGTATCCGGGCTGCACTGCAGCCAGTTCGAACATCCGGTCGGCCATCTCCGCGTAGCCGTCGAGATCCTGCGCTTCCACGCTCGTGAAGATCACGGCCGTGTACGGAGGCCGTGGTGTGACGGCAATCGAGTTCATCCTCGAAATCTAGGCGAGATCGAACCACGGTTCAGCGGCGATATCCGGCTCGAGGATCGAACGGTCCTCGTCGTCCGCGACTGGAACCGCCGATGCGCGCGCCTTCTCTTCGGCCGCCTCGTCGAGCCGACCGAGGCAGGCAAGTGCACGAGCTCGAGCTTCGTGGCCGTAGGCGAGATCGAAGTCGATCAGACCGTGTTCGGCGCACAGGGCGAGCACGATGTCCGCGTAGTGCAGACCGAGTTCGCCGTTGCAACGCGTGATCCATGCCCTGGCCAACAGCCACGCCGACCGGGCCTCTGTTGCCGGCCCGCTGCCAGTCGCCTTCGACCAGTGATACGCGGCGGCGTACGCGGACGCCGTCATTCGCTCTTCATCCTCGGGAGTCAACTCGCCGAACGGCTTGGCGAGCCAGTCCCACGTTCCGTTGTTCGCATCGATCGCCTGCGCGCGATGCCACGCCCCGTCGGGATCCTCACCGACCGCATCGCGGGTCGGGTCGTCGACTGCACCGAGCTGCTCACCGGTTTCGAGCAACGTCTTCAAGCCGTCGATGACGACCAACCAGCCCATCCGCACGCTCTCCCACGTCTTCGGGCTCTTGAACAGATCGGTGTGGCGCAGCGTGAGCCGCGTTGTCTCGCCGGTCGGAGTGATGACCCATTCGACTCGGCTCGGCGGCTCGTCGGCGAGCGAGGTGTCGTGCAGCATCTGGAACGACATCACCAGTCGCCTGCCCGGTTCGATTTCTTCGATCACACCCTTGATCGCGGACGTGCCATTGGCCATGACGTACCGGTACGCATCTCCTTTCCCGAGCGTGCTCTCGATCGCTGTCTCATGGAAATACTGCACGGTGAATTCGGGATCGACGATTGCTTGCCACACCTTCTCGGGCGTTGCCTTGATGTAGATCTCGTAGATGTGGCGGGCCGCGTTCATGTTGTCTGCCGGGTCCTTTCGTTCTTGGTTTCGGTCTTGCTCTCTGGTTCTTTCTCGAGGTCGCGTTGCAGATCGACCATCGCCCGGGTGAACGGACGGGCATATTTCGCCATCCACCGATCCTGAATCTGCTGGATCGGGACCGGGTTGAGGTAATGCCGCTTCTCGCGACCGATCTTCTCGGTCACGAGAAGGCCCGCTGCCTCCAGAACAGCGAGGTGTTTCATCACGCCGAATCGCGTCAGTTGCGGAAGGACGGCGCTCAATTCGCTCAACCGTTGACCGTCGGTGAGGAACAGTGCGTCGAGCAGCGCGCGCCGATGAGCGTCGCCGAGCGCCTTGAACACATCCTCCATGTCGGACACCATAGGTGACTCGATAGTCTCCTGTCTAATACTTGATCAAGTCAGTCGGGTATGGGCATGATTGCCGGGCATACTGACGACGACAACGGGCGCCAACGTCGGCGCTGAACAACGGAGGAACACCATGAGCGTTCGCCTCGGCGACATCGCACCCGACTTCACGGCTCAGACGACTGAGGGTGAGATCCACTTCCACGAATGGCTCGGCGACAGCTGGGGCGTGCTCTTCAGCCACCCCAAGGACTTCACGCCGGTCTGCACCACCGAACTCGGTCTCGTCGCCAAGCTCAAGCCCGAGTTCGACAAGCGCAACGTCAAGGTCATCGGCCTCTCGGTCGACTCGATCGACAACCATGGCAAGTGGGCCGCCGACATCGAAGAGACCCAGGGCACGAAGGTCAACTTCCCGGTCATCGGTGACTCGGACAAGACGGTCTCGGACCTCTACGACATGATCCACCCGAACGCCAACGACACGCTGACGGTTCGCTCGGTTTTCATCATCGGGCCGGACAAGAAGGTCAAGCTCAACATCACCT
>JAYTRT010000379.1:0-1647 GCA_043746045.1 Actinomycetota bacterium
TGCACAAGGCCCGACATGACGTGAAGGTCGCGGTTCACAGCCATCCGCTGTACGGAACCGTGTGGAGCGACATGGGCGAGGTCCCTCCGGCCATGGATCAGAGCTCGAACCTCGGCGGCGGGGGCGACCTCGTCCTCGTCGCGGAGTACGGCGGCGCGGTCAACGACTCGAACGCCGCACGAGGGGCAATCGAGGCGATGGGTGACGCCGAGCTGGCACTCTTGGCAGGCCACGGCGTGTTCGTCCTCGGCTCGACCATCCGCGCCGTGCACCAGCGCGCTGTCGCTCTGGAACAGCGCTGCCGCAATGCCTGGTACGTGCGCGCGGCAGGCGGCACACTGGATTCGCCACTGCCCGCCTGGTTCGTCGAGCGGACCCGACACACCGATGGCAACGGCTTCCGAGGCTTCTGGGAGGCGATGGTTCGCGCCGAACTACGCGCCGATCCAACGCTGCTCGACGATTCGGATTCCGGGTACTGAGCGGTGACCCGGCATCCGTACCACAACGTCGCGATCG
Organism: Actinomycetota bacterium; assembly: GCA_043746045.1. Classification (GTDB taxonomy): domain Bacteria; phylum Actinomycetota; class Acidimicrobiia; order Acidimicrobiales; family Ilumatobacteraceae; genus WLMZ01. Next base: position 520 of record JAYTRT010000379.1, read on the forward strand.
TCGGCGCCTACAACACGCGTCAGGCCCGGCGACTGCCTGGCGAGACGATGCATTCACTGCTGGTCGATGCCGTGTTCGGGGTGTGCGCCGACGCCGGCGTCGGCGTCGACACGATCGATGCCCTGGTTGGTCAGGGCCCGGCAGAACTGGCGTACGACCTCGGCCTCGGCCCGGTCACCAGAGCGATGTCGAGCCTCGGGATACCGGCGATTCGCGATGCCGCACACCTCATCACGACCGGTGAGGCAACAACCGTCGTGGTGGTCACCGCGGGCGCCGGGCTGCTGCTCGACGACGGGGCGACTGCGCCGTGGACCAGGCCGACCAACGAACTCGTCGTTTCGTACGGGCTGTTCACGGCTGCCGAGTTCGCACTCATGGCACGTCGGCACATGCTCACGTTCGGCACGACCCCAGAACAACTGGCCACGGTGGCAGCGACCATCCGCAACAACGGTCATGTCCACCCTGATGCGGTGTACAGCGGTCGTGGTCCCTTCACGGCACACGACATCCTCGAGTCGCCGATGATCGCTGACCCGTTTCACCTGCTCGACTGCTCGACGACGAGTGAGGGTGGTTGCGCCGTGCTGCTCACCCGTGCCGACATGGCAGGCGAGGGCGAGCATCGGCCCGTGTACATCCTCGGCTCGGCATCGGACAGCTTCGGTCAGGCATACAGCCAGGCGCCGTCGTGGGATCTACGCGGAGCTTCCAGTGGCAACGACGTTCCGGCTGGCTACGTCGGGCGTCGAGCCGCACGCACCGTGTTCCGCCAATCCGGTCTCGGACCCGATGACGTCGACGTCTGCGAGTTCTACGATCCGTTCTCGTTCGAGATCATCCGCCAGTTCGAGGCCTTCGGGTTCTGCGCCGATGGCGAGGGCGGGCCACTGGTCGTCAGCGGCGCCATTGCACCGGGGGGCCGTTGGCCTGTCACGACCGACGGCGGAACGATGTCGTTCGGCCACGCGGGGATCAGCACACAGCAGGTTCAACGCGTCATTCGTGGTGTGCAGCAGGTGCGCGGCAGTTGTTCGACGATGCAGGTGCCGAATGCCGAGGTCGCGCTCTGTTCGAATGGCGGCTCCGGCGCCCTCTTCAACGATCTGATACTGCTGGGAGGCG
>JAYTRT010000380.1:0-1646 GCA_043746045.1 Actinomycetota bacterium
GCTCCGCGAGGATCGCGCGCATCACCGAACCGACCTGACCTGTTGCACCGACGACACCGATTCTCATCGCGACGAGGTTAACGGTGCTCCCCGACGACATGGCTGGAATTGTTGCTCCGCCGGCTGGCCCTTCGATGACCAAACGCTCCGCGAAAGTCCCTGTCCATGGGCGCTACAGCCGTTCGGCCACCAGCCACCAATGGCTGCGGTTGACCCCCTCGAAGGTCTTCAGACCGGCGTCGCTGCGCAGTCCCATCGACCGGTGCGGCGAGTGGTAGATCATCCTCTGCGCGAACTTCTCGGGCAACGTGTCGAGGTGCCGGGAAACCTGCTCCGGCGACAGCCGATTGGCCTGCCAGCCGAGTCTGGAGGCAAGTCGGCGCTTGGCGATCCACGGTCCGAACTTGGGGACGCGCCACAGCAACCGCATGACCTTGCCGAGTGGCCACAGCACGACGTCGATGCCGGTCCACGTGCGGAAGTTGAGCGCCACGTGGCCACCGGGCTTGGTCACACGGGCCGCTTCTGCGACGAGCGACAGAGCGTCGTCGTGATCGCAGTGTTGCAGGGTGATGTAGCTGAACGCGATGTCAGCTTCCCCAGCTGCCACGTCGAGGGTCCGTCCATCGGCGACATGCACCGTGCGGAGACGTTCGACGATGCCCAGCTTGGCAACGGTCTGGCGGCACCGTTCCAGGAATGCCGCGTCCAGATCGCAGGCGATGACCTGTCCGAAGGCCTTGCTGAACCCGGCCGTCATCCGCCCGATCCCGCACCCGATCTCGACCAGGGTCTGCGACCCGATGTCGGGGCTGAGCAGGTCGAACGCTGTCAGGAAGGCAAAGATCTCCTGGTCACCGGTGCCCGTGAACTCCTCGAGATCGAGGGTGTCGCCGGTCTCGTTGTTGAACACCCACCCGATCTCGCGAACCACGTCGTCGGCCGACGTCTGATCTTCACTGACCCGGCCGGCGGTGCGCCACGGAATGAGCTGGGCGCGACGCCGAGACCCCGTCACTTTCGCTCCGGCAGTGGGCCGCCGTATTCCTGACCGCTGTCCAGACCGAACGCTGTGTGCAGACTGCGCGCTGCGTGCTCGAGGTCCGACGCCGCACACACGACGCTGATCCGGATCGTGCTGGTGGAGATCATCTCGATGTTCACCCCGGCATCGGCCAGGACACGGAACATCTTCGCGGCGACGCCCGGGCTCGACTTCATTCCAGCCCCGACGAGACTGATCTTGGAGATGCTCGCGTCGTGGCTGACACCGAGCGCACCGACCTCGGCGGCGACGCGCGCGACGATCTGTTCGGCAACAGCCATGTCGGCCTTCGGCATCGTGAAGCTGATGTCGGTCGTGCCCTGCTTGGACGTGTTCTGGACGATCATGTCGACATTGACATTGGCATCGGCCAGCGGTTCGAACAGCGCAGCAGAGATGCCCGGGCGGTCCGGCACACCGACGATGGTCACCTTGGCGTCGTTGGTGTCGGTGACGACCCCGGAGATGATCGGCTCTTCCATGCTTGGCTCCTTGGCGGTGACCCACGTGCCCGGCTCCCAGGTGAAGCTGGAGCGGACGTGGAGCGGGACGTTGTGATTGCGCGCGAATTCGACGCTGCGCAGGGCGAGGACCTTGCTGC
>JAYTRT010000381.1:0-1645 GCA_043746045.1 Actinomycetota bacterium
AACTATCCGTGGGGCTGGGCCCAGACCGGGAACTCTCCGTTCAAGTGGTACAAGCAGAACACCCACGAGGGTGGTGTCCACGTCCCGATGATCGTGCACTGGCCCGCTGGCGTCGACGCCGAGCAGCGAGGGTCCAAGCGCGCTCAGTTCACGTACATCGCTGATATTGCTCCGACGATCTACGACCTGATCGGCGTCGTCGCCCCTGCGGTGTTCCGCGGCGTCGAACAGAAACCGATCACCGGTCGGTCCTTCGCGAGCCTTCTGGATGCTGCGGATGCACCTCCGACCAACACACTTCAGTACTTCGAGATGGCGGGAAGTCGAGCTCTGTTCAGCGACGGCTGGAAGGCCGTCTGCCGCCACCAGAAGGACGCCGACTACGACACCGAACCGTGGGAGCTCTATCAACTCGACCTCGATCCGTCCGAGTGCAACGATCTCGCCCCGACAATGCCCGACAAGCTGGCCGAACTGATCGCGCTCTGGTGGGTGGAGGCAGAACGCCACGAAGTGATGCCGCTCGACGATCGCGGGATCGAACTGTTCGGCGCACGGTTCCGGCCGAACTCGGCGCACCCGACAAATCGACGGTATGTGTATCGTCCACCGATGTCGCCGATGCCGGCTCAGGCCTCGGCACCGTTGGGCGGACGCAGCTTCGACATGACGGCGCGGGTCACGCGGGTGGAGGGCGACGAGGGGGTCTTGTTCGCCACCGGAACGCAGAACTCGGGGCTGTCGTTGTTCATCCAGGACAACCGTCTCGTGCTCGACTACAACGCGTTCAACGACCACACGATCATCGAGTCGGACATCGCCGTGCCGCTCGGCTCGAGCGAATTGATGTTGAAGGTGCGCCGCGGGAACGGTCGAACCGGGACGGCGCACATCGAGGTCGACGGTAAGCCGGCCGGCGATGCAGACCTCCCGTTGTTCATGCGGATGATGTCATCGGTCGGCCCGAGCGTCGGCTACGACCACGGCTCCCCCGTGTCAGCCCGTTATGCGGCGCCGTTCGCGTTCACCGGAACCCTGCGCGAGGTCGTCATCCAAGCGAGCCCGGAACGGTACGCCGATGCGCCCACCAATGCCGAGGTTGCCGAGGCGGCCGAGATGTTCCGGCAGTAGCCCGCGCCGTGGGACGATTCCGTATCGTAGATATGCAGCGAATGCAGCGCTGGTGACGGCCGCCCAGAAACACCACAGCGATGCGAAGCCGTCGACCACGGTGTACGCCAGACCAGCGACTGCAACCATGTTGACGATTCCGAAGGTTGAGATCATCCGGACCCTGGAGACCACGAGCGAACCACATGTGGCTACGACGTATGCGGCAACAATCGGCCATCCGGCACTGAGCCCGGATGAGTAACTCAGGTGGTTCAGGGCCAACTGCGCTCGAACCGGTCCGCGGAGCAGCGCGATCAACAACGTGATCGACACGCCGACCCCGATCACGAGGAAAGCATCCATCGCTATCCGCCGCCGCCCGCGCGGCTCGATGCGTCGGACGGCGAACGGCACGTACGTCGGCAGCAGGACGAACGCGAACAGCAGATACGCCCATGTCGCGTCCCTGCCGACACTCTGGGAAACATGACCCTGCAGGGCCAACCAGACGAACACTTCGTCCAGTTGGTGC
>JAYTRT010000382.1:0-5396 GCA_043746045.1 Actinomycetota bacterium
AGGGACAGCGAATCGTGTTCGTGCTCGACGCCGACGGCCGCGCCACAGAGCTCCGGCTGGGGAGCGAAGTCGACATGAAAACGCCGGGCTACGACTGACGTTTGTCGGTCGGACACATCCGGTGCTCCACGGCACCCGATCGGGTCACCCATTTGGCGCAACGACGCCTCAGCAGGGAGACTTGTCCCATGAGCGGAACCAGCAACAATCAACGCCTTCAGCAGTGGGTGAAGGACTGGGCAGACGTCCTGCAGCCCGACGCCATCTCCTGGTGCGACGGGAGCGCGGACGAGTACGAGACGCTCTGCCAGTCTCTCGTCGACAGCGGCACGTTCATCAAGTTGGACGAGGCCAAGCGACCGAACAGCTACTGGGCGCACAGCGATCCGGGCGACGTCGCCCGCGTCGAGGACCGCACGTTCATCTGCTCGACGGATCAAGCCGATGCGGGACCGACCAACAACTGGCGCGAGCCCGCCGAGATGCGTGCCGAGATGATGTCGTTGTATCGCGGTGCGATGAAGGGCCGCACGATGTACGTCGTTCCGTTCAGCATGGGCCCGCTCGGCTCGCCGATCGCGCACATCGGGGTGCAGCTCAGCGATTCCGCGTACGTCGCCGTGAACATGCGGATCATGACTCGGATGGGCCAGGGCGCGCTCGACGTGCTCGGCGACGACGGCGAGTGGGTGCCGTGCGTGCACTCCGTCGGAGCACCCCTCCAGCCGGGACAGGCCGACAGCTCGTGGCCGTGCAACCCCGACAACAAGTACATCGTGCATTTCCCGGAGACCCGCGAGATCATGTCGTACGGCTCGGGCTATGGCGGCAACGCCCTGCTCGGCAAGAAGTGCTTCGCGCTCCGTATCGCTTCGGTGATGGCCCGCGACGACGGCTGGTTGGCCGAGCACATGTTGATCCTCAAACTGACCAACCCGGCCGGCGAGCACAAGTACATCGCTGCCGCGTTCCCGTCGGCCTGCGGCAAGACCAACCTGGCGATGCTGCAGCCGACCATTCCCGGTTGGAAGGCCGAGACCATCGGCGACGACATCTGCTGGATGAAGTTCGGCGCCGACGGACGGCTCTACGCGATCAACCCCGAATCCGGGTTCTTCGGAGTCGCTCCGGGCACCGGATACGACACCAACGCAAATGCGATGGAGACGCTGTGGGGCAACAGCATCTTCACCAACACGGCTCTGACCAGCGATGGCGATGTCTGGTGGGAGGGCATGAGCGCGCACAAGCCTGCTCGGGCCACCGACTGGAAGGGCAACGCGTGGAACCCGGAGGTCGAGACCCCGGCCGCCCACCCGAACGCTCGCTTCACCGCACCCGCATCGCAGTGCCCGTCGATCGCCGACGAATGGCAGGACCCGGCCGGCGTCCCGATCTCGGCCATCCTCTTCGGCGGCCGCCGGCGCACCACCGTCCCGCTGGTCACGCAGGCCTTCAATTGGGAGCACGGCGTGTTCCTCGGCTCGATCATGGCCTCCGAGACAACGGCAGCACAGGCCGGTGCGGTCGGCAAACTTCGATTCGACCCGATGGCGATGCTGCCCTTCTGCGGTTACAACATGGGCGACTACTTCGCACACTGGCTGAAGCTCGGAGAAAGCGCCGACCAGTCGAACCTGCCAGAGATCTTCTTCGTCAACTGGTTCCGTCGTGACGAGGACGGCCGCTTCCTGTGGCCAGGGTACGGCGAGAACAGCCGAGTCCTGAAGTGGGTGTTCGAACGTGTCGCCGGCACCGCCGACGCACACGAGACGGCGATTGGCTACTTGCCGACCGAGACGGATCTCGACACCGACGGTCTCGACGTGGATGCCGCTGACATGCACGCATTGCTCTCGGTCGACGCCGAGGGCTGGTCCGCAGCCATTCCTCAGATCCGTGGCCATTTCGCCCAGTTCGGCGATGCTCTGCCGGATCAGTTGGTGATTGCCCTCGACACCCTCGAAGCGAACCTCGCCAAGGCCTGATCCACCCGCCCCGGATCGAACGCCGATCACCGCCCGTTCGTCGATTCGAACGGGCGGTGATGTGCTTTTCAGGCGTGCTCGGCGGTCGCCGCTGGATGGAGACCGAGGAGTTCGATGGCGGTCTCGCGCATCTCGATCTTGCGCACCTTGCCGGTGACGGTCATCGGGAACTCGTCGACGATGTGGACATATCTCGGCACCTTGTAGTGCGCAAGGCGGCCGGCGCAGTAGGCGCGGACATCGGCCACGGTGAGCGGCGTCTCGCCGTCGCGCATTCGGATCCAGGCCATCAGTTCTTCGCCGTACCGGTCGTCCGGAACGCCGATCACCTGGACGTCGGCCACCGCTGGATGGGCGTAGAGGAACTCCTCGACCTCGCGCGGGTACACGTTCTCGCCGCCGCGAATGACGAGGTCCTTGATCCTGCCGACGATGTTGACGTAGCCGTCGGTGTCCATGATCGCGATGTCACCGGTGTGCATCCAACGCGAGGCGTCGATTGCTTCGGCTGTCTTGGCCGGTTCGTTCCAATAGCCCAGCATCACCGAGTAACCACGTGTGCACAGTTCGCCCGGCTGGTTGCGCGGCAACGTCAGACCCGAATCGGGATCGATCACCTTGATCTCGACGTGAGGCATCACCCGCCCGACCGTCGACACCCGACGATCGACGGAGTCGTCACTCCGCGTCTGGGTGGACACCGGCGACGTCTCCGTCATGCCGTAACAGATCGAGACCTCGGTCATGTTCATCTCGGCAACCACACGCTTCATCACCTCGACCGGACACGGAGACCCAGCCATGATCCCGGTACGCAACGACGACAGATCGTGGTGACCGAACTGCGGATGGTCGAGCATCGCGATGAACATCGTCGGGACGCCGTAGAGCGACGTACAGCGCTCGGCAGCAACGGCCTGCAGCGTCGCCACCGGATCGAAACCGGGCGCCGGTATGACGATGGTGGCTCCATGCGATGTGCAGCCGAGATTTCCCATCACCATTCCGAAGCAATGGTAGAAAGGGACTGGAAGGCAAACCCGGTCATGCTCGGTGTAGTGGATGCCCTCACCGACGAAGAACCCGTTGTTGAGGATGTTGTGGTGCGTCAATGTCGCACCCTTCGGAAAGCCTGTCGTGCCCGACGTGTACTGCAGATTGATCGGGTCGTCGAACGACAGTGACGCCATTCGCTCGTCGAGGGTCACCGGGCTCACAGATCGACCGGCGTCGACGAGATCGTCCCATGAATCTGTTCCGATGAAAACGGTCCGCTCGAGTTCCGAACACGCTCCGGCGATCTCACCGATCATGGTGCGGTAGTCACTCGTCTTGAACGTGGTTGCCGAGACGAGCAACCGAATGCCGGACTGGCGCAGGACGAAGGCCAGTTCGTGGGTTCGGTATGCCGGATTGATGGTGACGAGGATCGCGCCGACAGAAGCGGTGGCGTACTGGAGAAGCACCCATTCGGCACAGTTCGGCGACCAGATGCCGACCCGGTCACCCTTGGCGATGCCATTCGCGATCAGACCAGCCGCCACCGCCTCCACATCGGCGCCGAGTTCGGCGTAGGTCCATCGCCGACCCGCCGGACAATCGACCAGTGCCTCCACGTCACCGAACCGTTCGACCGTGCGGCGCAGGTCCGCCCCGATCGTGCGGCCGAGCAGCGGCACGTCCGACGTGCCACTTGCGTACGAATCATCGGCATCGACCATCTCACGACCCCCGTCATGTGTACGTCTCGTACACGATGGACGCTACTGCGCTGCGGGGACCTGGCGACACTCCAGAACTGGCCTCCTGGCTTACTGGCCTCCTGGCTTACTGGCTTACTGGCTTACTGGCCTCCTGGCTTACTGGCCGACGATCATCGCACGGATTCCGAGACCCATCAGGAAGATGCTCCCACCGCCGTACAGCAAGTAGGTCTTGCCCTTCAATTGCGGGCGATAGCTGTAGATGATGGCCACGGCGATGATCGCCACGAAGCCGTAGAAGGCATGGAACTTCGGGAACGAGTACTTGTACTTGTTGACCAGCGTGACGCCCATCGCGACCTGGATGAAGATCGAGAGTTCGGCGAGGCCGATGAACCACCACAGGGCGCGCGTCCGCAACGCCGTGTACTTGTGCGCGAGCAACGACCAGATCCCCGCGAATCCGTTGCCGATGATCACGAACCATGCCCAGTTCTTGTGCAGGTCGAGAAGAGCCAGACCGATCAGGACAATCAACGCCTTCGGGCCGAAGCGGACAGTTCGATGCGCGTCATCCGGTCAGTTGCTCGCCGCCGCTGCGGTCGCGCGGACCTGCGACTGCGCTTGCGCTTCGGCGTAGGCCTCAGCGGCGATGTCGACGAGGTCTGCAATCTCGGCATCGTCGAAGCCGGCCAGCCGACGGAAGTTGCGCGCGAGGTGTACCGGGCTGTCCTCGTTCTCGCCACGGAAGCCGCCGAAGCTGAACAGTTTGTCGACTGCGCGCTGGAACTCGAGCGCATCCTTCTGACGCTGTGGATCGTTGACCGTCATCTTGCGTAACCAGTCGCTGCCCATCTTGACGTGGGTGACCTCGTCGGCGAGCATCCAGTCTTCGCAGAATGTCAGCACCGGATCGGTGAGCGCTGTGCCGAAATTCTTCATCGTCGTGAAAACGTCGATCGCCAGGCCTTCGAGGGCGCGATTGACGCCCGTCAGGCGCAGCACGGGATCGGGGTTGCATGCCGCCTCGTACAGCATCGTCTGCTCGGCGAACTCGCCGATCTCACTTCCCATGTGTTGACTGAGCTGACAGCTGATCTCGACGTGGCGGGCTTCATCCCAGCACTGACGGGCCATGTCCAACTTCATCGCGAACGGTGCTTGGTCGCGACCATCGCCGGTCTCGAAATCGAAACACGTTCGACCGGCACCCTCGAGCGCCTGGATCTCGCCGACGAAGATGCCGTGCATCAGCCCTCGGGCGTTGTCGCTCGCGTTGACGACGGTCGGGGCGAGACCGTTCGTGTTCGCGGACGGATGGATGTTGCGAGGATCGAAAACAGTGTCCTCGATGCGTACATGCTGGAATCGCTCGTCGCGAGCCAACTCTTCAACCGGCAGCATCTTCTTCATCGCAACCCTCTCGAACGAGTCATCACATCAGCATGGGCGTCGACAGCATCTCGTGCTGTGAAGCAAACGCCAGCTTACGCTCTGTGACCCGGGCGCCGCACACCAGCTCAGGCCGAGCAGGCCTGGCCACCGAGGACGGCGGTCACGACACCGGATGGTGTCGTGTCGGTGAGGTAGACGAACAGCCCGTCGCCCAGTTGTGCCGACGGCGTCACCGTGTCGTTGCCGACGATCAGTTTCGCAGCCGGATACAGCTTCCGGATCTGGGTCACGGAGGTGCCGATCGTGACGC
>JAYTRT010000383.1:0-1638 GCA_043746045.1 Actinomycetota bacterium
TTGGCCGTGTTCGGCCAGGTGCTGTCGCTGTGTGGGTAGTCGCTCTCGTACGTGACGTTGTCCTCGCCGATCTCGTCGAGGCAGGTCAGACCGTGAGGATCGTCGAAGAAGCAACCGTAGACGTGCTTCTTGAAGATGTGACTCGGCGGCTCGAGAACTGTTTCCGCGATGCCGCCCCATGCCCGGTTCTCCTCCCACACCGTGTCGGCGCGCTCGAGGATGTACGGGATCCACCCGATCTGCCCTTCGCTGTAGGCGATCTTCAAATCGGTGTACCGACCGAAGATTCCACTCATCAACCAGTCGACCATGCTGAAGCAACAGTTCGCGAACGTCAGCGTGGAACCAACCGCAGCCGGCGCATCGGCCGACGTGGACGGCATCTTCGAGCCGCTACCGATGTGCATGTTGATCGTCACCTGGGCGTCGTTGCAGGCCTCGAAGAACGGATCCCAGTGACCGCTGTGGATGCTCGGAAGGCCGAGGTTGGTCGGGATCTCGCTGAAGCACACTGCGTGGACGCCCTTCTCGGCGTTGCGGCGCACTTCCGCAGCGGCCAGTTCGGCGTCCCACAGCGGAACGATGATCAGCGGGATGAGGCGACCGCCGGACAAGCCGCACCATTCGTCGACCATCCAGTCGTTGTAGGCGCGGACGCAGAGCAGGCCGAGTTCGTGGTCGCTGGCTTCGGTGAAGGTCTGACCGCAGAATCGAGGAAACGTCGGGAAGCACAGAGACGCCTCGAGACCGTTGATGTCCATGTCGTCGAGCCGCTCGGGGAGCAGGAACGAACCCTGGCGCATCGTGTCGTAGGTGATTCCGGTCATCGTGATCTGGTCGCGTGAGAACCCGACCGCGGTGTCGAGACGGGTCAGCGGCCGACGAAGGTCTTCGTAGAACCACCAGTCGACGGGCTCGCCGGGATCGCCTGGCTCGCCGGGGATCGCAGTGAACTTTCCACCGATGAACGTCATCTCCTTGACGGGACGGCGTTCGATCCGTGGGCCGATGTCTCGGTACTTCGCCGGGAGGCGATCGGACCAGACGGTTGCAGGCTCGATCACATGGTCGTCGACCGAGATGATCAGGGGCAGTTCGCGCATGGATCGCACTGTAGCCCGGTTTCTGACGGTGTGTCAGATTCGGAGAACGGACAATTTCCAGAGATGTCAGGTCGTCGAACGTGCTGTCGTGGCAGCCGCCCGTCGCCCCGATCGTGCGGGCCGGCGTGTGGTCTGTCCGGCACGTTGCGTCGCCGTGCGGGGCCGCGTCGTATGGTCGTGATCTCGCTCGACTGTCCGGTCCGCCCGGCTCGACCACTGGAGACCTGATGCTCGATCCCCACGCTTTTCGACTCGATGGCAAGACGGTTCTCGTCACGGGAGCGGCACGCGGACTCGGCCGGGCGATGGCCATCGGGTTCGCCGTGTACGGCGCCGACATCGTGATGTGCGACAAGCTCGGCGACGAACTGAACGACACCAAGGAGACGATCGAAGTCTTCGGCAGGCAGGCCGAAACGGCCGTTCTCGACGTGCGCGACGCCGCAGCGGTCAACGAATGGGTGCGGTCGCTCGACGCGATCGATGTCCTCGTCAACAACGCGGCCGGCACGTTCCACGGCTCGTTCCTCGACGC
>JAYTRT010000384.1:0-5380 GCA_043746045.1 Actinomycetota bacterium
GCCACCGCACGCTGGCTCACCTCGGCGTGGCAATCGGGGCTGTGGCCGGACTGTCGCTGGTGGCCACGACGAGCCGTCTCCCGACCGGCCTGTTCCAGCGCCTCGGCCTCAGCGTCGGCGATGTGTGGATCATCGTGTCCGCGATCGCCATCGCCGGCGGTCGTCTGGACGACGACAGTCGTCACTGACATCAGTCATCCTCCACTAGCCTTGTCATCCAGAGGTCGTCTCGCGACGGAGATAGGGATATGGCTATCAGTCTTCAAAAATTCGAAGAGCAAGGTGGTCGGCTGAAGACCGACGACATCGACTTCGACAGCTTTCGCACGCAACCACTGTCCGCTGACGTGTTGCGATGTATCTCCTACATGCACGACATCGAATACCAGACAGTGCTCTACACCAGGGAGCTGTTGATGATGCCAGGCTGGAAGGACCCGCAGTTCACCGGGTTCCTCACGCTGTGGAACTACGAGGAGTACTGGCACGGCAATGCGCTCGGTCGAATCCTGGCGATGCACGACCGCCCGGCTCACGATCCACGACTCAAGGAAATGCGCTCGTTCAACAAGCGTTACCTGTTCTGGAGTCCTGCCATCTTCTGGGCCCTCGGCCACGGTGTCCGTAAGTTCCCCGCTGTCCACATGACGTGGGGCGCGATCAACGAGTGGACCGCGAACGCTGCGTACAACCGGCTCGGCGCCATCGCCGATCACCCCGTTCTGACCGAACTGCTGACACGCATCATGCGTCAGGAGGGACGTCACGCCGGCTACTACGCCAGCTGGGCACGGGACATGTTGGAGGATGATCGCAAGGCGCAGAAGGTGACCTCGTGGTTCCTTCGCAACCAGTGGGCGCCGGTCGGCAACGGTGATGTGCCCAAGATCGAGACGTCGTTCGCAACGGCCTACCTGTTCGGTTCCGGCGACGGGATGGAACTGATCGACCGGATCGAGGATCGAATCGATCTACTCCCTGGTCTGTCCGGCCTGAACCTCGTTCGGACGGGAATCGCCAACGCCCGTCAGCACGTCATCGACGAAGAGGGGTTCCTTCCTCCGCCGCCCGTGCGCGTCGGGGGCGAACGCAGGTCCGTCGCCGACAACGAGGCAGAACTCCAAGGTCTGTAGGCCCCGGCCAGATCGAATGGCCCGGCCTTGCCGAGCGCTTCCGGCAAACCCGAATCGGCAGCGAGGCGGGTGGCGTATGGTGTGGCCGTGGTTGATCCCGGTACGGGAATCGTTGGGCGAGAGCGGGAGTTGGCGCTCGTCGAGGGCTTCGTCGTTGACGACGATCCGATGGCGACGTCGTTGGTGCTGGAAGGGCTCGCCGGGATCGGAAAGACCACGATCTGGACAGCGGGCCTGAACGCCGCGACGCGAACGGGAATTGCCGTCCGGTCGACCCGTTGCACGGCGGCAGACGCGACGTGGGCCTTCTCGGGTCTGGGAGACCTGTTCGAAGATATTCCGGAGGAGGTTCTCGCAGCGCTGCCCCTGGTGCAGCGCCGTGCGCTGTCGGCCGCGCTGCTCTTCGACAGTTCTCCCGTGGGTTCGACAGGTGACCGGGTCGTCGGCGTTGCTGCGCTCGGCGTTCTGCGATCGCTGGCTCGCGCTGGGCCGTTGATCCTCGCCTTCGATGACGTGCAGTGGTTGGACGACGCCTCGCGAGCCGTTCTGACGTTCGCTCTGCACCGGATGGCCACCGCGCGAATCCGTGTTCTTGCTTCCCGACGACTGCCCACCGATTCGGAGAGCGGGTCGACGGAATTGTGTCTCGGCTTACCGGGTCCGCGTGTGCACGTCGGACCGGTGACCGTGGGTGCGCTGCAACAGATCGTTCGTTCCCGGCTGTCGACGACGTTCACGCGTCCGACATTGACGCGGCTGCATCAGGCCACGGGCGGCAATCCGATGGTCTCGTTGGAGATGGGTCGCGCTCTGCAGCGTCGCGGTCACGAACCAGAGGCTCATGAGCCGCTTCCGGTTCCGAGTGACATCCGGTTGCTGGTGGCGGACCGACTGCGCGGACTCTCCCGTGCTGCCCGAGATTTCCTGCTGGTTTCGGCGGCGCTGGCGCACCCTTCGGTCGAGTTGGTCTCGGCAGCAACGATCGATTCGACAGCGGCTCAGCAAAGCCTTGGCGAGGTGTTGGAAGCAGGTGCCTTGGAAGTGGATGGACAGCGGCTTCGCTTCACCCACCCGCTGCTCGCTTCCGTGCCATACGAAGCAATGATGTCCAGCGATCGTCAGGCATTGCACAGGCGGCTGGCACGTGTCGTGACCGACCCCGAGGAACATGCCAGACATGTCGCTCTCGGCAGCGATGGGCCCGACCCACGCGTGGCCGATGCATTGGAGGCGGCGGCCCGACATGCACGAAAGCGAGGGAGCACAGCCGCGGCAGCGGAGTTGACCGAGTTGGCGGTCAGCAGAACACCCCTTGATCTGCCGGCCGACCTGACCCGCCGGCGGGTGGACGCCGCCCGATATCTGTTCCATCTCGGCGAGCCGAGCCGAGCCCGGTCGATGGCAGTCGCCAGTCTCCAATCGGCGCCGAACTCGGCGTGCCGTGTCAGCGCACTGTTGTTGCTGGCGACGATCGACTACTGGATCGAAGGGGGTACGGCCGGGGCCGAGTGGTGCGAGCAGGCGCTGCACGACGCTGGCGACGATCAGTTGCTGCGTGCTCGGTGCCACGCTGCGCTTGCCGATCTCGCACCGTACGACGCGGTCCGGTTGATCGAACATGCCCGGCTCGCTGTCGAGCTGATCGGTTCAGAACGAGACGAGCCCGTCGACGTTCTGACCAGCGCACTCAAGAACGTGGCATACCATCAATTTCGACTTGGTCGTGGGCTCTCGGTCTCGTTTCTCGAGCGAGCCGCAGCGCTCGAGAAACGTGGTGAACCGTTGCCGGTGTTGGAACGGGTCGGAATGTACATGGGGATGCTGCTCCGATTCGCGGGTCAGTTCAGCGACGCCCGCTTCTGGTTGCTGCAGATGCGCGGATGCGCCCAGGACGAGGGCGACGACAGCGCACTCCCGAACATCCTCGGCCATCTTGCCCTGCTCGAGTGTTGGGCCGGCGACTACCGCCGAGCGCTGGCCTATGTGGCCGAGGGGCTCGAAATGAGTGGGCGAACGGGCGTCGGCTCCCCGTCCGTCACGGCCGCACAAACGCTCGCCGAGGCGCATCTCGGCAACATCGAGTCGGCCCGCAGATTGGGACGCGTGGCGTTGGCCCACGACGAGGCGCTTGGCGACTGGGGAGACGTGGCCTGCGATCTGCGCAGCCTCGGGTTCGCCGAACTCTCCGTCGGCGACGGCGAGGCCGCCGCCGAGCATTTCCTGAGGGCGTTGGGGATTGCGGAAGAGCTCGGCGTCGAGGAGCCTGCGATTTTGCGAATCCATGCCGACGCGGTCGAGGCCCTGATCGGACTCGGTCGAGTCGACGAGGCCGAAAAGCTGACATTCGACCTGGAACGAAGTCGCGACCTGGGGTCACTGTGGGCGCTGGCAATGGCCGGCCGCTGCCGTGGAATGCTGTTGGCCGCAGCCGGTGATCTTGCAGCCGCAGCAACGGTGTTGGCCGCTTCGGTGATCGATCATCAGGGCCTTTCGATGCCGTTCGAACAGGCGCGCACTCGTCTCCTGCTCGGCAGCGTACTTCGGCGAGCCGGACGGCGAACCGTGGCCCGTCTCGAGCTGACGGGCGCGCTGACGGTGTTCGAGCAGTTGGGTACACCAATCTTTGCCGCCCGGGCCGTCGCCGAACTCGGTCGGCTCGGGGGCAGGGTCGGAGGCACGGTCGGGGAGCGTGTCGAGCTGACGCCCGCGGAACGCCGCGTGGCGGAGCTCGTCGGAGCAGGTCGCACCAACATCGAAGTGGCGGCGACGCTCTTCATCGGCGTGCGCACCGTCGAGAGCCACCTCGGACGGATCTATCGCAAACTCGGACTGCGCTCGCGTACCGAGTTGGCGAGACTACCGATGGTCACCACTCCGTCCTGACCAAGGCTCACAGTTGTGATGGTCGCATCACAGTTGCGTAGTACCACGGATGCGCCGCACCGGGGATTTCTCCATTGTTGCTCTCGTGACACCTGCTGCTCGGCCCCCGACCAATCTGTTTCTGATCGAGCGCTATCTTCCGGCCACCACTCTCGAAGAGCTCTCCACAGCCGTTGAGCGAGTCGCCCACGCATGCAGAACTCGCCGTATGGCTGGCGTTGACATCCGCTATCTCCATTCGATCTACATACCGGCAGAGGACACGTGCTTCTGCGTGTTTCGAGCCGCATCGGCTGCGGTCGTGCGAGACGCGAACGACGCGCCGACCTTCCGCATCGATCGGATCAGCGCCGGATTCGAATTGGACACAGGCGCCGGCGATCCGTCCCCATCAGCCGCCGATTCGTCGGTGGAATCAGGAAGAGGTTGCAATGATTCGTGAACACTCGGAACATCGACGTTCGGCCATCACCCACGAGACCCGTCGACGGCTCGCATCGACAGTGCTGACAGCGGTTGGATGCTTGCTGTTGGGGGCGTGCGGCAGTGGCTCGACCACGAGCGCTGCCACGGCCACGCAGCAACCGGCGTCGACCGACGCGAAGAGCGGGCCGACGAAGTCCGCTGCCGTTGTCACAAGTGGTGATCGAGCGGCCGCACGCGGGTCCGACCCGTGCTCCGTGCTGACCCAGGCCGACGTCGAAACAGCGGTCGGTCAGCCGCTCGGAGCCGGCAAACCAAACGTGGCGCTCGGCAACTGTGTGTGGTCCAGCGCCGATTTCAGCGCCGGCGTCGACATCACCGTCAGCACGTGGTTGTCGATCAAGAACGCGGCCACTGCCGGCGGCACGAAAGCCCCTCCGCCGGCGGTACCGGGGATCGGGGACACAGCGTTCTGGGCCCAAGGTTTCCTGTATGTGCAAAAGGGTGATGCAGGGTTCTTGCTGTCGATCAGTTCTCCGGCATTCGACTCCGCAGCCGACAAGGGACTGGCGCAGGCGAAGGTGCTCGCAGCGGCCGTACTGGGACGGTTGTGAACACCGGCTCCACCCGGCTGTGCGTGTGGGTGCTGCTGTCTGCGCTCGTCGGCGTCGCCTCGTGCACCAGTTCGACGGCGCACACCGCCGTTGTCTCCTCGCCCGATCTGGGTTCTGCGTCGCCCGCCCCCACATCGCTGCCCCCGACGGTGCCGAGTGGCACGCTGCCCCGAAGCGGCACCGTACCCGAGAGTGGCGCGCAACCAGCCGACACCACCGGACCCGAAACGACTGTCGCTGCGACGGAAGCGGCGTTCGGTGTCGCCGATTTCGCTGCAGTCGGCGTTGGCGTGTATGCCGATGCCGGGCAGCAGGAGCCGCTTCTCG
>JAYTRT010000385.1:0-1635 GCA_043746045.1 Actinomycetota bacterium
TGCGAGTGCTCGGAGACCCACCATTCCCCACTTTGGCTTTCGCGCGTACAGTGCGCTCATTCCGGGACTTTTCGGAGCAAGATGGGCCTTCTCGCGCTGTGTGTGGTCGTCAGTGCGGCCGACAACCGTTCGAAAAGCGGTGTCGGGGACGAAAGTGGGTTGACTTCGGGGGGTTGGTGGGGCATAGTGGGGAATCACGAAAGCCCACCCGGGGCGTTCGTGGACAGAGGCACTCCGGGCCATCAACCAGCGGCGAAACGAGATCGACAGTCCGTGCAGAAGTTCCTCGGCGTTTTCGAACGCCAACTCGACGTAAAAGGCCGACTGGCGCTGCCTGCGTCCTATCGGACACGTCTCGGAACCAGCTGTTATCTGACCCTCGGCGCCGACAACAGCATCGAAGTTTTCACGGCCGAGAAGTTCGAAGAGGAGGCAGACCGAATCCAAGCACTGCAGGAACGTGGTGAGATCAGCATGGATCGCCTCCGTGCCTTCTCTGCCAGGGCGATCCCGGTCGAGCCCGACGCCCAAGGTCGGATCTACCTCGACGAGCGGCTGCGCAAGCACGCCAATCTCGAGACCAAGGGGCCCGTTGTCGTGTTCGGTCGTCTCGACCGAATCGAGATCTGTTCCGTTGCCCGTCACGAGCGGAGCATGCGCGCCGGCGAGCAGGAGTTCTCCGAGAGCACGTCTACCTGAACAGTCCGCGAGACACCCCCGCACGGCACGACGCCCTGACCACGACCAGCCCAGACCAGGACCAGCCCAGACCAGGACCAGCGCACACCACGACGACCAGACCACGACCACGAAGGAGGCGAAGGTTCGAAACAGCGACACCCAACCAAACCCCGGTGAGTTCCGCTCATCGGCAGTCTCCCGGTGAACAAGATGGCAGCCCCACTCCGCCCGCTTACATCTCGCTCGACCGGGGAGACATCCCGGCGACATGTGTTCCCCGGGGGACTGCCGATGGTCGGGGCGAGCACAGCCGATCAGGACGAACCGACAGCAAGCGAGACCAGCGAGTGAGCACCGATGCCGATGACGCCGATTCCTTCCACCACGTCCCGGTCATGTCCAGCCAGATCGTTGGTCTGTTTGCGACAGTGCCGTCGGGATTCGTCCTCGACGCCACACTCGGTGGAGGCGGTCACGCAGAACTCCTGCTCGATGCCTATCCGTCGCTCTCGATTCTCGGGATCGACCGTGACGCGTCGGCCCTGCAGGCCGCTTCGCGCCGTCTTGCCCGATTCGGGGACCGGTTCACCGCAGTACACAGTCGCTTCGATCACCTTCGAACAGCCATGAACACAGCCCGAATCAGTGAGATCAGCGGTGCGTTGTTCGACCTCGGCGTTTCTTCGCCGCAGCTCGACCGTGCCGAACGCGGTTTCTCGTACCGCAACGACGCGCCGCTCGACATGCGGATGGACACCTCGCAGCCCTGGTCGGGCGCTGATGTCGTCAACGGATACACGGAGGATCAATTGATCCGCGTCCTGTTCGAGAACGGCGACGAGCGATTCGCCCCCCGAATTGCTCGTGCCATCATCGCCAATCGACCGATCGAGTCGACGGCGGAACTGGCCGGGATCATCGTCGCGGCTATTCCGGCCGCAGTCCGCCGCACCG
>JAYTRT010000386.1:0-5372 GCA_043746045.1 Actinomycetota bacterium
GCGTCCGCACGACCTCCATGCACAGCTCGGACAGACGCTTGAACTCCTCGACCTTGCCTTCGTGGAATGTGAATCGTGCGATTCCCTGAAGTTCGCTCACGGCTCGGTCCTCCTGGCTGCGTCGTTGTCACGACCGTACCAACACGGGCCCTCGGACCTCGGTGCGGAGGCCGCAAGTCCCTCGGCACTATCGTGCCTGGAGATGCCTTGGCCTTCATCGCACCACAGGTGCCGCTTGCTCGACGTCGGCGAGGCGGAGCGTCATGGCCACGTCGGTTCTGTATCAGTTCGATACCGCTCCGAACTGCCGCTGGGATTCCGTTCTGCGTCGCCGATCGCGCTTGCGTCGAGCGCGACGAACGGGCAACCTGCTCGGGTGTCGCCGCGATCTCAGAAGTCGTCACAGTTCTGGGTGCTGATGCTTCCCGCTGACGAGGTCGCTCTCGACAACGCGATCGATTCGAGGGCACTCGGGGCCGTGTGGGAGTCCAGGGGGCCAGGACGATGGACACCCACCTATCACGCGTCGTTGGTCGAGGCTCTCGCAGCGGGCGGCGGCACTCAAGCCTTCCTTCGGTTGGTCGGGCCTGACGGCACCTTCGGCGCGATCGTTCAATACCTGAGCGGCCAGTATCGTCGAGCCCGCCCGAACGAGCTTCGCGCCGGCAGAGTTGCGTACACGTATTCCCCCGCTGCAGTCGACCCGGTTGAACGCATCGCGTTCCAGTCCCTGGCCGATGCGGTGTTCGGCGCCGCGCGAAGCGTCACGAAACCCCACGTCGTCTCGCACGACGGGAAGCCGGTGCGGGGCTACCGCATCGGCGCTCACGCGAGCCTCTGGTATTTGGAACACCCATGGCCCGATCGCATTCTGCGCGACATGTCGACGCTCGCGACGTACCGACTGAAGGCGGAGACCGGTTGCTGAACGACTGGCTGTGAGTGGGCGCGGAACGTTCGCGCCCTCGGGGGCGGTGTGAGCGACGCAGGCACTCATCGCCGCACCGAGGGCGCGGATCGTCCTGCTGTGCGATCGTGGGTCCGAGTCACCACGCAACTACGCCGGCGTCGTCGAAGAACCCGCCCGTTGGTCCGTCGGCAGTCAACGTTGCGAGTTCGACAATGACGGCTGCGCCCTCTGGAATGCTCTTGTGACCGTTGTGTCCGTTGAGGTCGGTGGCGGTGTAGCCGGGATCGGCGGCGTTGACCTTCCAGCCCGGGAGCGCTTTCGCGTATTGCGTGGTGACCATGTTGAGCGCGGTCTTCGACGACGGGTAGACGAGGCTGTTGATGGTGTGCTCGATCCGGTCAGGGTCGGCGGTCACGTTCAACGAGCCGAGCCCGCTCGAAACCATCACGACGCGAGGTACCTCCGACTTCGTGAGCAGCGGGATGAACGCTCGCGTCACGCGGACAGGTCCGAGCAGGTTCACCGCGAAGCACGCGAGGAAGTCGGCCGGTCCGGTCTCGACGACCGACGTGCGCGCACCGACGATGCCGGCGTTGTTGACGAGCACGTCGAGTCGACCGACCTTGCGGGTGATCCACTCGACCGCCGCCGCAACGGATTCGTCGGACGTCACATCGATCTGGACGAAGCGGACGTCCCCACCGGTGGCACCGAGCTCGTCGGCAGCAGCCTGTCCGAGTCCGGCGTCTCGAGCCCCGAGCAACACGGTCCAGCCGAGGGCCGCGAGTTGGCGAGCGGTTTCCCGCCCGAGGCCTTTGTTCGCCCCGGTGATGAGGACAGTTGTCGCCGTCTGGGCGATGGAGGAGTTGGTCGTGTCTGTTGTCATGACTGCATCGTGCGCCTTCCTGGGCCTGGTGCACAGGGACGGTGCTACCTGGGATCAGCAATACCAGTCACTCCTGTGCCGGACACGGGCAGACTCGAGCATGGACCGAACAGGACTGGCCGACGCCCTCAAGCGGTCGCGTGCGCGACTGTCTCCCAGCGACGTCGGTGTCGCTGCCGGATTGAACCGGCGAGTCGCCGGCCTGCGCCGCGAAGAGGTCGCCCTCCTGGCCGGCATCTCGGTCGACTACCTCGTCCGTCTGGAGCAGGCTCGCGGGCCGGTCCCGTCAGATCAGGTCATCGCCGCATTGGCGCGGGCACTTCGACTGACCGACGACGAGCGTGACCACCTCTTCCACCTCGCCGGCGCCAGCGCGCCAAGGCCCGGCACCATCAACAGCAGCATCAAGCCCGGCACTCAGCGGCTGCTCGACCGGATCAACGACCTGCCAGCGCTCGTGCTCGATGCCAAAGGCGACATCCTCGCGTGGAACGCCCTCGCGGCCGCGCTGCTGGGTGACTTCTCCTCGTGGCCTCTCGAACAGCGCAACGTGATCTGGCAGCGGTTCCTCGGCGTCGCCCACCGCGTCTCGAACCGGGCCGAGGAGGACGTCCGCACGGCGATCGAGTCCGTCTCCAGCTTCCGCGCGGTCGTCGCCCGCTATCCCGGCGATCCCGGTGCCCAGCGGCTCCTCGCAGAGCTGCTTGCAGGCAGCTCGCGATTCGTCGATCTGTGGAACGCGGGCACCGTCGGCGAGCGGCGCGGCAGCCGCAAGACCGTTGAACACCCCACTGTTGGCGCGATCACGCTGGACTGCGACATGCTGCACATACCCGACACCGACCAACAGCTGATCGTCTACTCGGCCGGGCCGGATTCGCCCGCGGCCGATGCGCTGGCGCTGGTCCGCACGATCGGCCTCCAGGACATGCGGTCGACCACCAGCTGACCGTCGAACGTTGCCGATGATCGCCGCGATCGTCGTCGGAGGGAAACGAAGGCCGTAGGCCGTTGTGAGGTCGTCGGCCAATCGGATCAGGTCTTCATCGATTTCGGCCGGTCAGACCGGGTCGGAACGCACGCTCATCGCTGGCGAATCCCGGTACGGAGCGGGCGTTCTCGTCGATCCTGTCGTCTTCATGCCGTGACCAACCGGCGCAGAACCTCGCTTCCGCCCTTGGCGTGGCTCGGGACAGCACGTCTGGCGTGGTCCGATCAGTCCGGGCCGTCGGGTGTTCGTCCGCACGGGGAGTCATCGAGTTTGTGGTGGCCGCCAGTCGTCGAAGGTTGGCACCACGCTGACCGGGCTGAACGCTGCTCGCGCATCGGCGACATCTTGGTGGTAGCGCCCGGCCCATTCCCACACTCCACAGAAGGCCTCGCTCAGCGTGGCCCCGAGATGGGTCAGGCGGTAGTCGACGTGGGGCGGGATGACGGGGTGCACCGTTCGCTCGACGAGCCCGTCGCGCTCGAGTCGGCGCAGCGTTTTGGTGAGCATCTTCTGGCTGATGCCTCCGACCATTTCCCCCAATCGAGTGAACCGGACCACACCCTGCTCGGTCAGTTCCTCGAGGATCAGCATCGTCCATTTGTCGGCGACGCTGGAGATCATTTCGCGCACCAGCACCTCGATGTCGGGCGTCGTCGTTGAACAAACGGTTTCCACGGGGTAAGTACAGCACTTTCAGGTGCCTACTTCCCAAAAGAGAGTGTTGTTCGTACCGTGTCCGACATGAACATCACCGGAAACACCATCTTCATCACCGGCGGCGGAACGGGCATCGGACGTGGCCTCGCCGAGGCTTTCCACGCACGCGGCAACGCAGTCATCATCAGCGGACGCCGTCAGGGGATCCTCGACCGAGTGACCGCTGCCAACCCGGGCATGACGTCGGTTCAGCTCGACGTCGAGGACGCCGACTCGATCCGGGCCACAGCCACCGAACTGTTCCGGACCCATCCGGAGGTGAACGTGCTCGTCAACAATGCAGGCATCCTCCGCGCCGAGAGCGTGCACGATCTCGCTCGGATGCGCGCCGATGCCGAGACGACGATCTCCACCAATCTCCTCGCGCCCCTGCGACTCACGAACGCTTTCCTCCAGCACTTCCACGACGACGCTCTCACCAACCCCGACGCGCTGCACGCGATCATCAACGTCAGCTCCGGGTTGGCGTTCGTGCCGCTCGTCATTGCTCCGACCTACAACGCCACCAAGGCTGCCATCCATGCGTACAGCGAGAGCCTCCGCGCCCAACTGAACGGCACGACGACGAGCATCATCGAGCTCATCCCACCCATGGTCGCGACGGACATCGTCGCCGGTCAATCATCGAACCCGCACGCACTCGCACTCGACGCCTACATCGACCAGACAATGCTCCTTCTCGAGGCCGAGCCTGACGCCACCGAAATCGTGATCGACAGCGTCCGCTTCCTTCGCTACGCCGAACGCGAGGGTCGCTACCAGTCGACCTTCTCACTCCTCAACGCCTGAGCTGCGCAACGTCGACGGTGCACGCCAACCGAACCGATCGAGGAGCGCTCCGAGGAGTGCACCGCCGGCGGACCACTCCAGGCGTGCGTCCTGACTGGCGGCGCCCATCCGAAACGCGCCCGACAACCCGGAACTCCCGCTCGCCAAGGCAGCACAGATCGCGCCCTGACCCGCTGCACAGGACGACGCGTCGACGTTCGTCATCGGGCGGGTTGGGGTGCTTTGTGGAAGGTCCCGGATTTCATGATCGTGGTGATTCGGTTCGGGGTCTGCATGATGCTGATCTCATCGACGGGGTTGCCGTCGACGAGCAGGATGTCGGCCAGGTAGCCGGCCCGGATCTGGCCGACGGGACAATCCATCAGTTCGCCGCCGAGGCTCGTCGCCGCGACGAGGGCTTCGGTGGTCGAGTATCCGAAGAGGTCGACGCGCTTCACACATCCGTGAACACACAGTTCCCCATCGGAACCTCGACCACCGACAAGACGCGACAAAGAGAACCACCGGAAACACCCCAAC
This sequence comes from Actinomycetota bacterium, assembly GCA_043746045.1. Classification (GTDB taxonomy): domain Bacteria; phylum Actinomycetota; class Acidimicrobiia; order Acidimicrobiales; family Ilumatobacteraceae; genus WLMZ01. Next base: position 4,813 of record JAYTRT010000386.1, read on the forward strand.
CCCGTGCAAACCCTGCCTTCACAACTCGTTGTCAACGCGCGGCCGACCGTCGTCGCCGTGCTGCGGCGAACCGGCCGCCGCGATCCACTCGAACTCGATCGGATCGGTCACAGCGAAATTGAGTCGAACACACCGCCAGAGCCGGCTCGCGAATCCGGGCACCGGTCGCGCCTGGTGCGCCCGTCGGCGCTGTGGGAATACTTCAGCAAGGACTGACGGGCCGTGGCCGGCAGGAGGGGGTACGGTCGGTTGCGCGCATCGTGGCGATTCGGTGTTCGGCCTTGCTCCAGAAGGGAGGCGCAACGGGGATGATGTGGACCGGTCCGGATTCGTCGACCCAGTCTTCGACGCGCGTCGGTGTGTTGGCGATCGTGTCGATCGTGTTGATGGTGGGGTGTGGAACCTCGAACCGGCAGACGTCGAGCGGCAGTGAGTCGGCGTCGAGCATTTCGCCGGCAGGCTCGCGGCCCGTTCCGACGGAAGCGCCCGTTGCCGTGACCGGAGGTGTCGTCGTGGTCACGGTGGTGACGAGTTCGGCCACGACTTCAACGTCACGGGCA
>JAYTRT010000387.1:0-1632 GCA_043746045.1 Actinomycetota bacterium
TCGACCTCGTTCGGCGCATCGGCGAGGACCCACTGCGTCATCCCGCCGGCTCCCCCGGTCAATCGGATCCGGATGCCGCCCAACTGCAGCACGCCGTCGACGACGTCGAAGCCGGCCGCCGTCCACGCCGAAGCGTCGGCCGAAAGCACCAACTCGACAACGGTGGTCATCAGGACAGCTGCCAGTCGAAGAAGGCAAGCACGTCGGCAACCTCGTCGGCGCGCTTGCTGGCCGGCTTGCCGACCCCGTGACCGGCACGGTCGGCCTGGATCAGCAGGATCGGACGCTCGTCCTGGTCAGCGCCCGCGGCCTGCAGTGCGGCAGCCATCTTGCGCGCATGCAGCGGATCGACTCGTGTGTCGCCCTCGGCTGTGGTCAACAACACGGCCGGGTACTTCGTTCCGTCGACGACGTGGTGGTACGGGGAATAGGCCCACAACCAGCCGAACTCCTCGGCCACATCGGGATCCCCGTACTCGTCGGTCCACAACTTGGCGATCAGGAACTGCGGGAAGCGGATCATGTCGAGCAGGGGAACTGCGCACCAGACAGCGGCGCACAGATCCGGGCGTTGCGTCAGTGCCGCGCCGACCAGCAAACCGCCGTTCGAGCCGCCGGCAATCGCCAGGGCCTCACGACTCGTCCGCCCGGTGTCGACAAGCCAATCGGCCGCAGCGAGGAAGTCGTCGAACACGTTCTGCTTGTGCTCGCGTCGGCCGGCGCGATGCCAGTCCTCGCCCTCCTCCAGGCCGCCACGAAGCCCGGCAATCACGTACAGCCCACCCTGCGCACACCAGGCAGCGATGGTCGGCGACCACAACGGCGTCTCGCTGATCGCGAAGCCGCCGTAGCCGTTGAGGATCGTCGGTGTGCTCGGGTCCGGAACGAGGTCCGAACGGTGGATGAGGAACAGGCCGATCGACGTGCCGTCCTTCGACGGGTAGCTCACCTGGGTCACCGTCATCGCCGGCACCACCGAGGTGTCCGGGGCATCGATCCACGGCTGGACGCCCGTCGTCGGGTCGTAGCGCAGCACTGTCGCCGGCGCGTCGAAGCCGACAACGGTGAGGAAGGCCTTCGTCGAGGTTTCGCTGGCCTCCAGTCCCATCACCGACACGACACCGAGCTCGGCGATCAGACCCAGCCGACGCCCGTCGAGCGTCCACCGTTCGATCCGGTCGACCGCGTGCTCGGTGACGATCACGAAGATCGCATCCCCGGACGCCACGGCCCTGCCGATGATTGCGTCGCCTTCGGGCACGACGGTGCGCCAATTGTCGGCGCCGGGGGTGGCCATCGGGGCGAGCACAACTCGACCCTTCGGTGCGTCGAGCGTGGTGCTGATCAGCAACTCGTCACCGACGAAGTCGAACGACGAATTGGCCTCGACCCTCGACACGACGGTCGTCCACTCGTCGGTCGAACGGTCGAGCAGGAACGCATCGGTCCTGCCCCAACCAACGGCCACCTGGACGAGCAGATACCGGCCGTCGTCGGATATGCCGACGTCCGGCCACGACGTCGGCGAGTCGGGATCGCTCCATATCAGCGTGTCATCGGCCGTCGGGGCGCCGATCGTGTGGAACATGATCCGCCGGTTGTACTGATCGTCGTCCGGATACGACGCGTAGT
>JAYTRT010000388.1:0-1629 GCA_043746045.1 Actinomycetota bacterium
CTGCTGGCCAAGGGCCGCCGGCTGAGTTTCGAGTGGGCGTTGATCGACGGCGTCAACGACCGCGACAGTGATGCGCGTGAGCTCGCTGCGCTGTGTCGAGGCTTGCCCCTTCCGGCCCACGTCAACATCATCCCGCTCAATCCCACACCGGGGTACCTCACGCGCGGGACCACCCTCGGTCGGGTCCACGAGTTCCGCGACCGTCTGGAATCACTCGGCGTCAATGCAACGGTTCGGCGCAACCGCGGCACCGACATCGATGCCGCGTGCGGGCAGCTCGCGGCGGGTCAACCCGTGAAGCCCGTCACCCTCGGTCCTCGTTCGAGTACTTCGGGTTAGCCACCGCCAGCTTGTCGCGGACGCTGTCCCATATTGCGTTTCGCACCGTCTGATCAGGATCCAGATCCCCATTGCGGATCGCGGCAGCCAGCTGGGCGTCATCGGTGAATCCGAGCATCTGCAGTCGCGCTGCATGGTCAACGGCCTGCCCGGGCCCGAGGCTCATCTCACGTTCGACCATCGCCAGCACATTGATCGCGACCCGGGCGTGGAAGTTGATCCGACCCGTCGTCTCGGCCAGGACGTCGCGCTGCAGCCATTCGCGCACCGACTCGACGAGCTGCTGGGCGCTGGGAGCGTCGTGTGGCATTCCCGGTGCGGTCGTCACCAGCGACCCTCCAAGGCGAGGAACAGATCGTGTTCGTTCTCGCAGACCCGCCGACCGATCGCGGCCAGTTCGTGACTGCGTGACGTCCCACTGAGATGCGCGTCGGCCTGCATGATGCACATGATCCCCCATTTCAACGTCCCCATCACCTCCCACCACCTGACTGCGTCGGGATCCACGTCGAGTCCGGCTGCGGCCGAGTACGCGGCGAAGAACTGTTCGTAGCCACCGACACCGGCAACGGGTTCGGCCGAGCCGAACCGCCACGCTCTGACGCACAGCCAACCGAGATCCTCGAGCGGGTCGCCGACGTGGGCCAGCTCCCAATCGAGGACGGCACGCAATCCGTGCGCGTCGACCATCAGGTTGCCGAGTCGGAAATCTCCATGGACGAGACACGTTCTCGAGGTCGGAGGTCGGTTGTTCGCCAACCACCTGAATGCGAGCTCGAAGGTCGGGTGAGGGTGTCCGAGCGTGTCGAGCACGGTCCGGTACTGTTCGAGCTGATCGACTGCGAGAACACCCGGCGCCTTCGACGGATCGATTGCGTGCAGCCGCGCCAACGACTCGGCACAGTCGGCGCTGAGTCGCATTCTCGCCAGGGTGAACGTGTCGTCGCGCAAGATCTTCCGGGCGATGGTCTCTCCCTCGACATGGCTGAGAATCATGAACGACGTACCGAGAGCCTGAACTGGAGCATCGGCGGATGCAGCGATCACTGTGGGAACACGGACGCCACCGTCGTGTGCTGCGCGCAGGATGGACACCTCTGCACCCATGTCGCGGATGTCGCCGATCCGCTGACGTTGCAGGATCAGCGCAAGGCCGTCGGATTCAAACCTCCACGTCTCACGCGAGGCTCCGCCGGAAAGCTGGCGGATGCCGGAGACGGTCGTTCCACCGAGGATTCCGGAGAGAGCGCTGGCGAGATCATCTGTGCTCATCCCGGACACGCTCGCACA
>JAYTRT010000389.1:0-1626 GCA_043746045.1 Actinomycetota bacterium
CAAGGACAACACCACCATCGTCGATGGCGCCGGCGAGTCCGATGATGTCAAGGGCCGGATCAACCAGATCAAGGCCGAGATCGAGAACACCGACAGCGATTGGGACCGCGAGAAGCTGCAGGAGCGTCTGGCCAAGTTGGCCGGTGGCGTGGCAGTCATCAAGGTCGGCGCCGCCACCGAGGTGGAGCTGAAAGAGAAGAAGCACCGCATCGAAGATGCAGTGTCGGCGACTCGTGCAGCCATCGAAGAAGGCGTCGTTGCCGGAGGCGGAACCGCATTGATCCGCAGCCGCAAGGCAGTCTTCGCCGTCGTCGAGTCGCTGGAAGGCGACGAGGCCACCGGTGCCAAGATCGTCTGGGAGTCGCTCGTCGCCCCACTCAGCACCATTGCCGACAACGCCGGGCTGCAAGGCGCCGTCGTCGTCCAGAAGGTGGAGACGTCAGAAGGCAACATCGGCTTGAACGCCGCAACCGGCGAGTTCGAGGATCTGGTCAAGGCCGGAATCATCGATCCCGCCAAGGTGACCCGTGCGGCGCTGCAGAACGCAGCGTCCATCGCGGCGCTCGTCCTCACCACCGAGTGTCTCGTGGCTGACAAGCCCGAGAAGAAGTCGGCGATGGCCGGCGGTGGCGGCGGCGGCATGGGTGGCATGGGTGGTATGGGAATGATGTGATCCGCCACGCGGATTGCTGACGTCTCACCCGTTTGCATTGCTGTCGTGAAGAGCCCCGAGCATTCGTGCTCGGGGCTCTTTGCTGTCCCGGTTGCCGTTACTTGTTGCCGGTGACCGTGACGGTGGTGGCTGTCTTGTCGCCGGCGATCTCGGCATCGGTGAACAGCACCGGCCGGAATGTGCCGGCAGCGTAGAGCTTGGTCTGAGCATCGAAGTTCGGATCGGCCGGGTCATCCGGTTGGCCGTAGGTGAGCACCGCATCGGCGTGCGGCCCGGTCTTGTCGAACTCGAGTGCCATCACGAAGCTGTTGCCTCTGGCCACCGGATAGCCCTTCGACGTGAAGTAGTTCGCGTCGGTCACGGTGCCGACGCTCGCCTGGGGAGCGAGGGTGTTCGAGCCGGAGCAACAATCGACGACGCTGATCGTGCCGTCGACCCCGGTTCCGCCGGGGAGTGCGATCCGTTCGGTCTGTGCGGCACGGGCGTCGAACTGCATGTCGCCGAGGGTGACGTCGATCGCGTATCCGCCGGCCACGAGTTTGGTGGCGGCCGTGGCCAGATCGATGAGCAGCGCGGTCGGGTCGGCTGCGATCGTGTTCGGTGTGCCGACCGGATCGGTGGGATCGAACGGCACCGAGTACAGATCGCCTGCGCCGTTGCGGTTGGCGCGACCGGCGGTGTACAGGAACTCGCGCCACAGAGGAGCACCCTTGGAGCTCACGTTGTCCAGTCCATCCCAGTTTCTGAGCACAGTGCACAACGGGGCCAACACGTACGGCTGCCCGCCGACGGTCACAGACGGAGTCGCGTCGCAGGCGGCAACGACTCCCTGCAGGAGCAGGTCACTGTGCAGCGCACGGTTGGAGGTGAAGGCCTTCTCGACGCCCTCCTTGGAGAGCTTGCCGTCGGCGCCCCGAAAGGACGGATCGACGATCAGCCGTGCGTTTTCACGC
>JAYTRT010000390.1:0-1621 GCA_043746045.1 Actinomycetota bacterium
CTCAACGTCGACGGCTCAGCAGCCGAGCTGCAACTTCCTCTCGTGGAGGCCCTACCGACCATGTCGGTGGAGGAGATCGCAGCCGTTGTGCTCGCTTTCGACGTGTTCCTCGCCGCCGGCCTCGGGATACTTGCGGACCGAGGCGCCCCAGTGTCCGCCGCATCGCGTCTCGACCGCGTCGTGCTGGGTCAGGCATTGCTCTTACCCTCCGACAGCCTCCGCCAGTTGCGCGTCGAGGAGTGGATGCTGGCAGCGCCGGGCACGATTTCCATCGACGGAACTAGCGTCGCCGTCCGGGACGGCGCACCAGCGATCATCGACGAGCAGACGAGCCGAGCTCGACGGGCACGACGCGCCCACGTGGCACCCGCTGCAGTGGCGAGCTTGGCGGATCCCGGCGGACGACCGACCGGCCGGACAGCCGAGACCAATCGGTGGGCGGACCACATACCGACCGTGCTAGCGACGCACCCAACGACGTCGGCGGCACAGATCCGCAGAACGTGGCGATCGACAAACACGAACACCGCTGGCCACCTTCTGCGCAAACTCTCTACCCTGCGCGACGCACCGTCCGAGCGGACATTGCACCAGGTCATCACCGAAATCCGCGGCAGATAACCCCCCCACCTCTCTATTTTTCCGACGATGCCTGGCCTGATGATGCCCATGGACATTGACACCGATAAACGCACATCGACCACGACAACACTACGACTCGACCGGATGGCATACAGCCCCGCAGAGGCTGCCGAGGTGCTCGGACTTTGCCGGGCATCGATCTACAACCTCATGGCCCGAGGTGAACTGCGTTCCGCATCCCTCGGCAGGGCGCGACGCATACCGCGGGTCGAGCTAGAACGGCTCCTCGCTGGCGAGGCCATATGAGCCCGGACGCGCAGAACAGTCCGGGCGGGCGCCCGGACCGTTCCAAGACCAGCCCCCCGGCAAAAGGAACGATCAAAGGCAAAGGTACACCGGCTGTCAAGAGTGCAATTTCGAGAATGATCAACGACGCCAGCCGTCTCGACCATCAGGCCGAGATGGTGCTGCAAGTCATGATCGAAATCGGCGACGGCGAATATTTCACGCAATGCGCCAAGTGCGGCTCGACGCAAGATGTGATCGTCATCAAGGGTCGGCCACGTGACGCAAGGGTGACCACCGACGGCGAAACCCTGATCCATAAGGGCAACGGTGCGGCTGAGTGTTTCGGTCGGCTGCGCGTGTTCGGGGCCGAGTCATGGGCACGGTCAGTGCCACGTGCTCACGCAATCCACATGAGCCTCGTCGGCGAGTCGTCGATATGAGCCGGCCATTCAGCAGTCCGAACGCAAGCGATCAGATCGCTGCGTTGACAGAACGGTTCGAGCGGCTCGCCGAACTGTTCGGTATCGACCTCGACGTGCTCGACACGCTCGCTGCGATCGATCGCCACGGCGTCACAAACTGGACCGAGCAGCAAGCGTCGGAGGAACTCGACACCCTCGAGGGCTACATCGACCGGGGTGAACCGTTCCCGCCAGCAGATGACGCTCGTGGTCGGACGTTACGCCGATACCTGACGGCCGAGCATTCCCGGGCGGTGATCTAGTGAACAGCGAATTGATCTGCCCGAACT
>JAYTRT010000391.1:0-5326 GCA_043746045.1 Actinomycetota bacterium
CGCGTGCCAGCCCGTCGGTCGCCCAGCCTGTCAGTCGCCCCGCGCGCGATCGACATGTGGAAGGTCGATCTGACGAGTCGTCGCGCCCGACCAGACAACAATTGATTCCCGATCACCCGGCCGACGTGCGAACAGGTCCTCGCGCCCGATGATGGAACAGGCCACACCGTGCTCCGCAGCGAGTGAGACAAGTGCGTAGACGCCCCGAGCGCCGCTCGAATCGATGAACGTCACCTGCGAGAGATCGACGTGCAAGTGCTCTGGATGCTCCTCGACGACCAGCTGCGCGGCGATCGCAAACGTCCCCGCGGACTGCACGTCGAGCTCGCCGATCGGAACGAGGCGCGCGGCGCGCCCGTCGTGGATGATCTGGATCGACAGGCTGACGTCAGCGATGACCCCAGGAGCGGTCGTGGGCGAGGGGCTCGGATTCGACACCATGTAGTCCTCTTTCGGCACCGACTCGATGTTCCCCCGCTCATACAGACACAAACGCCAACGCCGAGAAATGCGACCCCATTCCCGGAGTCCTCACACAACGTTTTCGTTTCGCCGTCGAGACCCGGGATTCATGTTCACGCGGCGTAGCACGCTTTCAGCGTCGGCGTCGTGTCGCCGACGACGTGGACCGTGCCATCGTCGACCAATTTGACCAGATGCGAGAAAACGCTCCGACCTGCAGCTTTGTGCAATTCCTCGCGCACGTTTGCATAGAGCACCTTGACGATTGCCTCGATGGTCGACTCACCGGCACGGACCAAACCGAGCACCTGCTGCTCGCGCTCGAGGCGATGCGCGAGGTAGGCGTGCAGGAACGGCTGAACGTCGGTGACCGGGTTGCCGTGAGTCGGCCACAGGATGGAGTCGTGGCGGCCCTGCACCTTGGCCAACGATTCCATATAGGCGCGCATGTCACCGTCCGGGGGCGACACGACCGTCGTGCTCCAGCCCATCACGTGATCACCGCTGAACAATGCCCGCTCGGCCTCGAAGCTGAAGCAGAGATGGTTCGACGTGTGCCCTGGCGTGAACACAGCGCGCATCGGTGCGCCGCCGATGGTGGCGACCTGATCGCCGTCGGCCGCAGAGATGTCCGGAGCGAAGGCGAGGTCGATCGACTCCTCCACCTTGACGTCGCTGTCCTCGTCGTTGTCGAAGTCGACCGCTCCGTGCGGACCGAATGCGACGGTCGGTGCGCCGGTCTCGCCACTCAGCCATGCAGCCAGCGGCGAGTGATCGGCGTGACAGTGTGTGACGAGGATCGCGCGAAGGCGGTGCCCGAGGATGGCAGCGGCGAGCGCGTCTCGGTGCTCGTCCAGCGCCGGCCCCGGATCGACCACGACGACGTCGCCGCCCGGCTCACCCACGATGTAGGTACCGGTACCGCGATAGCTGTACTTGGTCGGATTGTTGGCGATCAGGCGGCGGATGAGCGGTGACACCTGCTCGACGACCCCGTACCGCACATCGTCGAGCGGCGGCACGAACGGAATTTCGACGGTCACGCCGCCCACCGTAGCGAGCGCTCGTCACGCACCATGACCTCTGCCGCGCTCGAACGCGGCACCGAGGTCGCCGCTGATTCGGACCTCGCCGACTTCGTACCCGTGGCCGAGGATCGGCTGACGGATCAACGAATCGAGGTCACCGATATCGACCCCGAGCAAACCGAGCGCTGCGAGCATCACAGCGGGACGCGCTCGACTCGATCCATCGGCGATCTTGATCGCGACTGCTCGGCCATCCGTCAGCGCTGCCGCGTACACGCCCTCGGCACCGTCTTTGGCAACGAGCCCGGGAATGTGTTCGACCAGGGCGGTCACGTCGCGGCCGGGACCCCCGAGCAGGTGCGGATGTCCGGACATCGCCGTGGAGATCGCCAGACCGTCCGACCCTGCCGCGCCCGTCGCGATGTTTCGGAACGCGCGAGCCAGACCGATCAACGACATCATGTGGGCCGGTGCGCCGCAACCGTCGACTCCGACGTGGATGACGGGCTCCTCGGTGACCGTCGGCAGTGCGGCGGTGATCGCGATCTGCAGTGGATGGTCCACCTCGAGGTACGACTGCAATGGCCACCCATTGGTGACGCACGTCGCCAACATTCCCGCGTGTTTGCCACTGCAGTTCTGTTGCAGAGACGTCCGTCCGTGACCGGCCCGGATGACATCTCGCGATCTTGCGCCGTCCAACGGCATGTCGGGGGTGTTCTGCAACGCCGCCTCGTCGAGCCCGACCGATTCGAGGATTTCGGCGACAGCAACGAGATGGGCCGGTGTACCCGAGTGGCTGGCGCAGACCAGCACGAGCAACTCCGGCGGAAGCATCAAACCCGCACGCAGCATCGCCAGAGCCTGGAGGGGTTTGGTCGACGATCGCGGATAGATCGCGAGCTGTGGATCACCCACCGAGAATGCCATCGAACCATCTCGCTCGAGCGCGACCACCGCGCCGCTGTGCAGCGACTCGACAAAGCCCGAACGGGTCGTCTCGGCCAGCACGGCGTAGGGATGGGTCGCCACCGTGATCAACCCAGCGCTTCACTCAGGACGGCGGCCAGATCGCCCTTCGGCTTGACGACGATGTTCTCCAAACCGAGCCACGTCGCCATCAGCTGCAGCTCCTCGGCGAGTTCGGGAGCGATGACCTCGCCAGGCACGCCGGGTTCGGAGAACGCCCCTTGGATCAACAGCGTGCTGCTCTGCCGATCGGACTTCAGATCGAGTCGGCCGACCAGTTCGTCACCGAGCAGAAACGGCAGCACGTAGTAACCGTAGATCCGTTTCGGAGGCGGCACGTAGATCTCGACGCGGTAGTGGAACCCGAACACCCGCTCGGTGCGTTCACGGAAGAAGATCAGCGAGTCGAACGGACTGAGCAGGGCGCGTGCCGACACCCGTCGTGGTCGACGCGCGTCGGGGTGCAGGTATGCCGGGCGTGTCCAGCCCTGCACCGTCACCGGGGTGAGCCGACCTTCCTCGACGAGTTCCGCGAGCAGCTGCCGAGGCTTCGGCCTGTTCAGACGGTGATAGTCGGCGAAGTCCTCGAACGTTCCGATCCCGTGATGCTTTGCCGCCGACATCAGCAGTTCCTTGCGCGCCTCGTGTTCGGTCGGGACCGGACGGTCGAGAGCAGCTCGTGGGATCCATCGCGCCGTCAGTTCGTACTCCCGGGCGAAATCGTTCGGGCGACGCCGACCGGTGACTCTGCCCGTCCAGAACAGGTACTCGAGGGCGAGCTTCGCATCGTCCCAATCCCACCAGGTGCCCTTCGGACCCACACGCGCATTGAACTGACCGGACACAACCGGACCGTCGGCCTCGATGCGCGCGAGGACCTGCTCGAGCAACTCGGGACGACGTTCCTTGAGCTGCTGCACAGCCGGCCAGCGGTGATCCAGCTCCATCTTCCAACGGAACAGGTGGTACTGCTCGGTCGAGACATGGCTGGCCTCGTGGGCCCAGTACTCGAACAACTCGCCGGCCTTCGTGGCGTCGTCGATGAGCGTGCGTGGGTGTGGTCCGAGTCGCGCGAAAAGGGGGAGTTCCTGGCTGCGCACCAACACGTTGACCGAGTCGATCTGGATCAACCCGATCTGTTCCATCACCGTGCGCAGATGACGTCGCGCGATGGGTCCTTTCGGACGTGGACCGGCCAGGCCCTGCGCGGCAATCGCAATCCGCCGGGCTTCGGCGGCCGAAACGTCGAATACCGCCGTGCCGGTCGACGTCTTGGCGGTCGATCGCGACGCCACGGAGGAGCGGTCGCTCAGTCGGCGACGGTGATCGTGACGCTGTTGATGACCACGTCTTCGAGCGGCTTGTCACCGCGCGCGGTCTTCACATTGTGCATCGTCTCGAGCACGTCGAGGCCTTTCACGATCTGGCCGAAGTGGTTGTACTGCGGCGGGAGGCCAACGCCGCTCGGGCCACTGATCAGGAAGAACTGGCTGCCGTTCGTGTTCGGGCCGGCGTTGGCCATCGCGACCGAGCCCAGTTGATAGCGCTGCTTGACCGGTTCGTCCTTGAACTTGTAGCCGGGACCACCCATGCCGGTGCCCGTCGGGTCGCCGCCCTGGCACATGAACCCGTTGATGATGCGGTGGAAGATGACACCGTCGTAGTAGTGGTGGAGCGCGAGGAACACGAAGTTGTTGACGGTGGCAGGCGCGTTGATCGCGTCGAGCGCGATGACGATCGTGCCGACGGATGTGTCCATCGTCGCGGTGTACCGCTTCGACGTGTCGATGCCCATCTCGGGGGCTTCGCTGAACTTCTGTGACTTCGGCGCGGAGCCGTCGAACGCGGGAAAAGATGTAGCCATGTCGGGCAGGCTATCCGGCCGGTGGCGTCTCCGAAGAGGCCGTGGGATCGCTCGCTTCGCTCACCGGAACGTGTGATGCAATGGTCGCCCGGTCGCCGTCGTCGTCCTCCGAGACCAGGCCGGTGGCCGTGTCGAACGCAGCGTCGATCGCGTGATCGGCCACTTCACGCACGGCCCGCAGCGGAGCGACATCGAGCAGCGTGTCCTCGAGTCGGCTGTCGTCGAGCATCAACCACACGAACACGCCGAGGGCGCCGCCGATCAGCGGGAAGACGATGAACACCCACAGTTGCTGCAGGGCGTCGCTGCTGCCATCGGCGAAGATCGCTGCACCGAAACTGCGCGCCGGGTTCACCGAGGTGTTGTCGATCGGAATCGTGATCAGGTGGATCAGGGTGAGGGTCAGGCCGGCGACGAGGCCACCGAAGCCGACGCTGAACTTGCGTGAGGTGGTGAAGAGCACGACGGTCACGAGCACTGCGGTGAAGACGATCTCGACCACAATCGCAGAACCGAGGCCATAGCCACCGGGAGAGTGAGATTTGAAACCGTTCGATGCGAATCCACCGCGATCGAAGCCGCCGTCCTTGCCTCGAGCGATGGCCCAGATGATGAAGCCGCCGACCGCTGCTCCGACGAACTGACCGATGACGGCGAAGAACGCGTGCGCACCGTTGACCTTACGGGCCAGCCACATACCGAGCGTGACGGCGGGGTTGATGTGGCAGCCGCTGATCGGTCCGATCACGTATGCCATGACCAGTAACGAGAGGCCGAAAGCCAACGCGACAGTGGGGACCTTGGCATCACCGGCGGGCATCAGGATCGCCGTTCCGGGCCCGCCCATCATCAGTACTGCCGTCCCGAAGGCTTCTGCGCCCAGGATCCGTGCGTTGTTCTGCATGGCGGTCACGTTAGACATTCATCGGTAGCCTCGAATGCGATGGCTCGTCGTCGCACCGAAACGATGCTGGTCACGCGCGTCGCGACCGGTGAGACGAAC
>JAYTRT010000392.1:0-1619 GCA_043746045.1 Actinomycetota bacterium
CGAAACCGCGACATCCGCCTGCTCGTCGGGCTCTACTGCGCACAGACCATCGTCGCCGGCGCGTCGGTCGTGTTCGGGGTTGCTATCGCGCTGGACCTGCTGCATACGGGAAACAGCGGCGTCGGAGTGATCAACTCCGCCGTCGGGGTCGGCGGTCTCGTCGGCGGCTTCATCGCACTCTTGCTCGCGCAGCGTGGCAAGCTCGCGCGCGACTTCGGACTCGGCGTTGCCCTCTGGGCTGCCCCACTATTGCTCATCGCCGCATGGCCGTCACTCGGCACAGCGCTGGTCGCAATGGCGCTGATTGGTGTGGCCAACTCTGTCGTCGACGTCAACGCATTCACCATCCTGCAACGCCTGGTGCCGGACGCGGTGATGGGCCGCGTGTTCGGCGCCCTGGAAAGCTCCGTGATCGGGGGTATGGCGGTGGGCGCGCTGCTGATGCCGCTCCTAATCCACACCGTCGGGCTGCGCACGGGCCTCGTCGTGATCGGCGCCGTTGTCACCGCAATCGCGATGCTCGGTCTCGCCGGTCTGCACCGAATCGACAAGATCTCACTGGCACCGGCCGGCCTCGACCTGATCCGCGGGGTGCCGATGCTCGGCATGCTTCCCGAGCAAATCGCCGAGCGGTTGGCCCGCCTGTCGAAGGTCGTGGCGATTCCAAGCGGCGAACGTGTCTTCGCCGAGGGCGACGCCGGCGACCGGTTCTACATCATCGAGTCCGGAACGATGGAAGTCACGATCCGCAGCGAGTTCGTTAGGACGCTCACGGCCGGTGACAGCTTCGGCGAGATCGCGCTGTTGCGCGAGATCCCGCGGACTGCCACAATCACAGCGACGGACGACGTCGTACTTCGGGCCATCGAGCGCGACCAGTTCCTGGCGGCCGTCACGGGTCACGGAGGCGCCAACGACGAGGCCGAGCAGGTCGTCGGCCGCCTCCTCTCCATCCGCTGACCTCACATCAACGGCCGCTCGGCGTTCCCGCAGGCCCGGCTGGTGGCGTTGGCCGAGTGCGGGACTCACGCGATCTTCGACGCCGAGATCGGCCCGTACACGACATCAGAACTTGGTCTGTCGAAGTTGTTGGTTGATCGGCTCGAGCCGGGAATGGTGTTGCTCGCTGACCGAGGTTTCACCGGGTTCGCTTTGTGGCAGCAGACCGCGGCGACCGGAGCTGACTTGTTGTGGCGAGCGAAGAACAACGTCACACCTCGCCAGACCCGGGTCCTCGCGGACGGGTCATGGCTGGGTGAGATGCGCCTCAACAACACCAGGGTGAACACCGAACACATCGTCGTGCAAGTTGTCGATTACACCGTCGATGACGGTCGCGACGGCGAGACCGGACAGTTCCGACTGTTCACCACGATGCTCGATCCTGGCGAGGTGACAGCCACCGAGCTGGCCACCGCGTACGCGCAGCGGTGGGAGATCGAGACGATCTTCGATGAACTCAAGACCCACCAGCGCGGCTCGAAGATCGTGTTGCGGTCCAAGTCACCGGCGTTGGTCCTACAAGAGATCTGGGGTCACTTGTGCTGCCACTATGCGATCCGGACCCTGATGTTCGCCGCCGCGATCCAAGCTGATGTCGACCCGGATCGGGTCAGTTT
>JAYTRT010000393.1:0-1619 GCA_043746045.1 Actinomycetota bacterium
TTGCCACTCCCATATCCCCGCAGTCTTCGTCCGCTCGAGCGATGAACGGGTGATCGACGGCAGATGATCGCTATGGCAACGCCGACACGGTTGCTGTAGAGGCACGAGGTTTCTCAGCCGTTGCCGTCGAGGCAGCTGGGCCTGATGCCTGTCGTGCGAACCGAGATCTTGATCGGTTCGTCGGATGAGCCGACTGCGCGAACGGCGCTCAACCGGTATCCGATGTGGACGTGGCGGAGCGTGAGTAGCTGCGATTGCCCATCTCGTCTGGCAGGTGGTCGAGGAACCAGTCGCGAGCCGCTTCGGCGGCGGCGAGCGTCCCGGGTTCTTCGAACAGGTGGGTTGCGTGGGGAACTACGAGCCACGCGACTTCGCACCGCAACAGCGCCAGGGCGGTTCTGTTGAAGCCAACACGGCGTAGTCGGCGCCGCCGACGATCAGCAGGGTCGGTGCGGTCACAGCTGGGAGCCGTGCTGCTGCGAGGTCGGGGCGGCCACCACGGGAGACGACGGCAGCAATGTCGGCACCGGGTTCTGCCGCAGCCCACAATGCCGCGGCGGCACCCGCGCTCGCTCCGAAGTAGCCGATTCGAAGTGCCGCCGCGTCGTGCCGGGAACGGAGCCAGTGGGTGGTGTCTATCAGCCGTCGGGCAAGGAGATCGATGTCGAACACGTTGGATCGCTCTCCTCATCACTGGTGAGCAGGTCGAACACGAGCGTGCCGAGCCACCCCCGATTGAGCACTGAAGCCACGAATTGGGCCCGCGGGCTGTGTCGACTGCTCCCACTGCCATGCGCGAACACGACGACACCGACCGCATTTTCGGGAATGGTGAGGTGACCGCAGAGCTGGACCGCCCCGGAGCGGATGGAAACCTCCTCATCGACGGCACGGGGTTCGGCGGTCACGGCGGTCGTGCCGCCATCGTCGCGACGTACCGTCGTGTTCGCTACTGCGACGCGCTCGAGGCAGTCCACCACGTCCTCGTCGGTGGTCTGTGTGAAATCGGCGTAGAACTGTCCGACCGAACGAAACGACGCGGGTGAGGCCACGCAAATCATCTCGTCGGCGTCATCACGAAAACGCTCCATCCAATCCGCGGGAGCGACGGGTACGGCGAGCACGACCCGTGCGGCGCCCCGGGCGCGGGCGACCCGACACGCTGCTCGCGCTGTCGAACCCGTCGCGATCCCGTCGTCCACCACGACGACGATCCGACCATCGAGCGGCTGTTGTGGTCGATCACCGCGAAATCGTCGGGCGCGACGATCCAACTCGATCCGCTCGCGTGATTCCACCGTGGCCAACTCTCGGTCGGACACCTGGGCGAGGCGGACGACCTCTTCGTTGACAACCCTCGCCCCGCCCTCGCCAATCGCGCCCATGGCCAGTTCCGGCTGGAACGGCACTCCGAGCTTGCGGACCACGATCACGTCCAATGGAGCCTCCAGTGCCAGAGCGACTTCGGCCGCGACCGGCATACCACCGCGGGGGAGGCCGAGGACCACGACGGGCATGCCGCGCAGGTGCTGCAGCCTCGCCGCAAGACGCTGCCCTGCCTCGACGCGATCGGCAAACAACATCACGGCCACCTCCCTGAGCCCAGCGGATGAGTCATG
>JAYTRT010000394.1:0-5322 GCA_043746045.1 Actinomycetota bacterium
CGCAGTAGGCGTAGAGCAACTTCGCGCCATGGCGGATGATGCCGCCGTACTCCTGATCGACGCCGGGCAGGAAGCCGGGCACGTCGACGAAGGTCAGGAGCGGGATGTTGAACGCATCGCAACTGCGGACGAACCGGGCGGCCTTGCTGGCGGAGTCGATGTCCAGAACGCCGGCGAGCATCAGTGGTTGATTGCCGACGATGCCGACAGGTTTGCCGTCGACGCGAGCGAAGCCGCAGACGATGCTCTTCGCGAAGTGGGTCGCGTATTCGAAGAACTCACCATCGTCGACAACCGAGGCAATGACCTTCTTCATGTCGTACGGTTGGTTCGGCGAGGCCGGCAGGATGGTCCGTAGTTCGGGGCAGAGCCGGTCGGGATCATCGGTGTTCTCGGCTGTCGGCGGATCCTCGAGGTTGTTCGCCGGCAAGAAGCCGAGCAGGAAACGGACGTCGTCCAGGCACGACTTCTCGTCCGGTGAAACGAAGTGGGCCACGCCGCTCTTACTGGCGTGACTCATCGCACCGCCGAGTTCTTCGAGCGTGACGTCCTCGCCGGTGACCGTCTTGACGACGTCTGGACCGGTGATGAACATGTGGCTCGTCCCGCGGACCATGAAGATGAAGTCGGTCATTGCCGGGCTGTAGACGGCACCGCCCGCACACGGACCGAGGATCACCGAGATCTGCGGGACCACACCGCTCGATTTCACGTTGCGGAAGAAGATCCCGCCGTAGCTGGCGAGCGAGACCACGCCCTCTTGGATTCTGGCCCCGGCGCCGTCATTGAGTCCGACAACGGGCGCACCGACCTTCAGGGCGAGGTCCATCAGCTTGTGGATCTTCTCGGCGAAGACCTCGCCCAACGCGCCTCCGAAGACGGTGAAGTCCTGGCTGAACACGAACACCTTGCGACCATCGACGGTGCCCCAGCCGGTGATCACACCGTCGGTGTACGGCCGGTCTTCGAGGCCGGCGGCGTGGGCCCGGTGGCGGGCGAGCAGATCGAGTTCCTGGAAGGAATCCGGATCGAGGAAGTAGTTGATCCGCTCGCGAGCCAGCAGTTTGCCCTTTTCGTGCTGCCGCTCGACAGCCCGTGCCGAGCCGGCGTGGAAGGCCTGCTCGCGCCGATCGCGCAGGTCTTCGAGTTTTTCTTCCATCGGAGTGGTCACGGCCCCGACGCTAGTGCCGACGGGTCCGGCTACCGCAGTTCGTACGTGATGGTCACGTCCACGGCGACATCCTGCGTCCCGGTCTGGATCGGTGTCGCAACGCTGTCATTGGGCGCCGCTGCGCTGAACGACGGTGAGTACGGCTGATCGCCGGTCGAGGTCTCGTTGATCGACAGAACCTGGCCCACCGACAGGCCGGCGGCCATGGTGAAGTCGCCCGCCTGATGCGCCGCGTCTGCGACTGCCGCCGTGCGCGCCTGCGAGAGCGCGTCGCTGTCCGCGGACAGCGAGAAGGTCACGCCGGAGATGGTGATTCCGTCGCCGACGAGTGAGGCGGACGCGTCGATCACTGCACCGACGGTCGTGATGTCGTGGATCGTCGCGGTCACGTTGTTGCTCACGTTGTAACCGGTGACGGTCGCGCCCGAGACGTCGTAGTTCGCGTACAGCGAGATGCCGTCGGTGACGAGGTCGTCTGCTGCGACGCCACTGGCGTGGAGGGCCTTGATCAGCGCGCTCGTCTTGCTTGCTGCGTCGCGAAGTGCGCCGTTGGCGGTCTTCGCGGTGACCGCAACGCCGAGCGACAGGGTTGCCGTGTCCGGTTTGACCTTGACGGATCCGTGGCCTGTCACGGTCACGGTTCTGCTGGTTGTCGGGGTGTTGGTGGTTGTCGGGGTGTTGGTGGTCGTCGGGGTGTTGGTGGTCGTCGGCGGGGACGCGACCGCATTGGCAGCCGTCGTCGACGTTGCGCCGGAGAAGGTGGCCACGCCGACGGCGAGTGCGCCGACGGCTGCACCGGCGACGAGTGTGGTCAGCCAGGCTCTGCGGTTCGTACGGACGCGATCGGTGGAGGAGTTGTCGTTCTGGTGGGGCTGGCCGCTGGGGTTCATGGAACGTTCGACGCTCTGGGACGGGGCTGCGGTTCCCGGCTGTTTCCTGGTCTTCACGCGACTGACATGCTGAGGGGATGACGTTGCCGATCAGCCCGCCGATCTCGCCGATGCTCTCCAAGGCGACTGCTGAAATCCCGAGCGGCGACGAGTGGCACTACGAGCCGAAGTGGGACGGCTTTCGGTGCATTGTGTTCCGTGACGGTGACGAGGTCGTTCTGGCCAGCCGGAACGAGAAGCCGTTCACGCGCTATTTCCCCGAGTTGATCGATCCGTTGAAGGCGTCGTTGCCACCAGCGTGTGTCATCGACGGCGAAATTGTGATTGCGTCGGCGGACGGGAACGGTCTCGACTTCGACGCACTCCTGCAACGCATTCATCCGGCCGAGTCGCGCGTGCGCCGGTTGGCGGCCGAGACGCCGTCGAGCTTCGTCGCGTTCGACATCCTCGCAGTTGGAGATCGCGATCTGATGAACGAGCCGTTGTCCGAACGTCTGGACCATCTGCGCGCCGCGCTCGATGGTGCCGAGCCACCGATTTACCTCTGCCCGTCGTCGGCGGACATCGAGACCGCGAGGGATTGGTTCACGCGGTTCGAGGGGGCGGGCCTCGATGGCGTGATCGCCAAGCGGCTGGGCGATGTCTATACGCCCGACAAGCGAACGCTGGTCAAGGTCAAGCACAGCAGGACGGCGGAATGCGTGGTTGCCGGATACCGGATCCACAAGGACGGCAACGGTGTTGGTTCGCTCCTGCTCGGTCTGTACGACGAGTCGGGTCAGTTGCACCATGTCGGCGTGACGGCTGCGTTCACGGTCAAGTTCCGGGCTGAGTTGCTCGAGTTGCTCGCGCCCTTGTTGGACGGTGCTCTGACCGATCATCCGTGGGGGGATTGGGCGAATGCGATGGCCCACGCCGATGCCCGGCTCCCTGGCGCAGGGAGCCGTTGGAACGCTGGCAAGGCTCTGAGTTGGGTACCGGTACGCCTCGAGCGGGTCGTCGAGGTGACGTTCGGGCAATTGCAGAATGGACGGTTCCGACATGGCGTGCAGTTCCAGCGCTGGCGCCCGGACCGTCTGCCGACCAGTTGTACGTACGACCAACTCGATGTGGCCGCTCCGGTTGCATTCGAGGATCTGATGGGCGCGACGTCGTGAGCCGCGAGCACTCGTCGGTCACACTCGCATCAGCAGATCGGTGAGTATCTCGCCGGGGCCGCGCAGACGATGATCCGACCTCGCCGAACGGCTGATCTCGATCGCTGCGGCGTCGAGCAGAGAACGGATGGCGGCAAGATCGTCAGATGTCCGCAACGACCTGGCGGGCTCGCGGAGCGTGGCGACGGCCACGCACGTCTGGCATGCGTCATCGATCATCCGACTGAAAGCACGTGGCCGCGAACGGGCCAGCAGACCGCACAGGGTCAGCCGTTTACCGTCTGCGTCGGCGATGCCCGATGGTCGCATCGAGTGCGTCCGCTGCAATCCCTGGTTGTAGCCGGTGGATCCGCACTCGTACCGTTTCGGCAGTGGCCGAAGATGGGCGAGTGGTCCCCCCGGTTGCATGATGATCCTGTCCGGCGGCGGGAGAACTCCGAGGCCGCGCCGGCGTTCGTAAGCGCGCTGGCGACAGCTGGGGCGGCAGTAGATGAGCGGGCGGCCGGGTCGTCTGACGATCGGAAAGGTGTTGCAGCACCAGCCGCATTGACGCATGGGACCCGACGAGTCGATTGGCTGGTGGCGAACCTCGTGTTCGGAGGACGCGTCCGGTGCGTCGATAGGGAACGATTCCGTTGCCATGCACGAGGCCTACCAGAGGCCTGTGACACAGTTCGGCGTTCCCGCCGCCACCACTCCCTTCGATCAATCGTCTCGCCACCCATCGAGTCCCGTCGCGCCCTCGACATGTGTTCTTTGCCGGCCGCCGTTCTGGATCCGCACGTGACGTTTCAGCCACCCCACCCAAGCCAGTCGTGAATCGTCACGTGGGGATCCAGAACGGCGGTCGGGACCGTCAGTCGTGAATCGTCACGTGGGGATCCAGAACGGCGGCCGCGACCGTCAGTCGTGAATCGTCACGTGGGGATCCAGAACGGCGGATGGACAGTCGGTCGTGAATCGTCACGGGGCAAGGCTGGTCAGCCGCCGGGAGCGAGCGTCGTCACAGGCGGCGTGGTCGTCGTCACCGGCGAGGTGACCGGCGGTTGCGTCACGATCGGGATGTTCTGCGTCGATGTGCTCGTCGACAACACACTGAGAACTCCGCCCTCGTGGAAGGTGCCGGCCGTCGATTGCAGATCGAGCGTGATCTGCCACGCGCCAGCTGCTGGAAGGGGCAGCCCGACATCGAGCGGCAAATACCAACCCGTCACCCCAGCGGGGAACTGGGTGATCGTCATCACGACCGGGCTGACCGCTGCGTTCGGCGGCGGATCGAAGCGCACGATGAAATTGGAGATGCCGCTGACCGGCTTGCGAATCTCGACGAGCACCGCATTGGGGCCGACCTTGGCGGGTGTGACGAAGATCGTGGCGTCGAGCTTGCCTGTCGCATCCGTGAGCGGCAACGAGTACGCGAAGTTACCCGCCGATTGCGCATTCGCCGAGAGGTTGGCGGGCTGCGTCGACAGCATCCACGACGTGACGGCGAGAACGACGACGCCGACCAACGCCTCCATCCCGACTGCACGTCGCAACTTGCCGGCGAGCGGCGCAGACAGTGATTCGGCACGAGCCAGCCGGGCCCGGACGAACTGGCGAGTCGTGATCAAAATGAAGATCATCGCCATCACCGGCACGGTCTTGAGCAGCACCAACCGACCGTGAGTCGTATCCAACAGGTGCCCGCGATCCAACCGGTAGACCTGCACCAGCCCGGTCAGGACGGTGACGGTCACCGCCGGCCCGGCCAGTCGCCCGAATCCACGAACCGCGTGGACGAGGTCGTCCTCGCCTGGCCCCGCAAGCACGACTCGCGCCAGCAACACCAACCCACCGAACCACACGGCCATCGCCAATGCGTGACCGATCCCGGCCGCATAGCCGACGATCTCCAGTGACCCGCCGGTGCGTGAGAAACCCAACGTCGCGACTGCCATCCCCGGTATTGCCAACGCCGCGAGTTGCGTCGTCGTGTCGATGACCCTTTCGGGCCTGATCGCGACCCAGCCCGACGCGATGACGAGCGCAACGCGCGCCAGGACGGCAATCCCCGGTGTGCTGTGGGTCAACACACTCCACCCCGTCGGAACGAGCCCACGGG
>JAYTRT010000395.1:0-5320 GCA_043746045.1 Actinomycetota bacterium
TGTGCGGCCCTCCGAGGATGACCGACGCCGTCCGCATGTCTCTGCGCACGGCGGGGCTCGCTGATGACTTCATCCACGAGGAACGATTCACGTTCTAGACCTAGACGACGTGCTCGTGCGGTACGAGGCGGCCGACCGAATGAGTATCGGTTACTCATGCGGCACGGGGCGACGCTGCGCACGATGGTCGATGTCCACTCGGACACCGATCATGGAGGAACGACATGGGTTTGGAAGAACGGCGACGGATCAAGGAGTTGCAGGAGGTCACCTTCCCCGAGCGGGTCCGCGAGATCACCGAGATCTGCGGAGCGCCGATCCCGTACGACGTCGATTGGGAGAGCCTCGCTGCAGACGCACCCGGCCTGAACTTCATCGACAACCTGTCCTGCCACCGATTGAACATGGCCCTACGCGTGATCTGTCAGGACGACCTCGGTCGCGAAGCGGTGCGCGACGGATTGCACCTGGTCAAGCTCAAGAACGTTGCCCACCCGACCTCGATGAGCATCGCGTTCACCGACGGTGTGCTCGAGATGCACTGCGCCTACGCACAGGGCACCTCGGGGATGTTCGACGACAACCAGATCCGCGAAATCCTGGTGGCCGGCCTCTGAGCCCGAGAGCGCCTGAGCGCCTGAGCGCCTGGTCGGCCCGGTCGGCCCGGTCGGCCCGGTCGACGACGACACGTACAGGCGGCCCGCACCTCGCCGCCACTACGTTGTGGACGTGAGCAGCACCCACCCCCTCATCGAAGCAGCGACGCTCGGCGAGTGTTGGCTCGCCGTGTCGAAACTCGTTCTGGAAACGGGCGCGACGACTCTTTACGACGAGCAGCCGGTCAAAGAGATCTGCCGCTTGACGCTCTCGGCGACATCGGTCGACACCTCGGATCCGATCATCGAGCAATTCGGAGATCCCGCTTGGCTGACGTGGATGCACGCCAATTTCTTCGACTTCGCCGATGTCGCCGAGCTCGGCGACGCAGCGAGTTACGCGACTCGGCTGTTCGACTATGCACGAACTGGCCGTGATCAGATCCAATGGGTCGTCGATCGGTTGTCAGCGGACCCGAACAGCAAGAGCGCTTCGATCACCACGTTCATGCCGTTGACAGACACCTCCTACATCCCGTGTGTGAGCCTGCTCGACTTCTGGCTCCGCGAGAGCGCCGTCGATCTGGTGGTGTACGCGCACAGCCTCGACTTCGGGAAGAAGGCGTACGGAAACCTGGTCGAGCTGGCACTCCTGCAGCAGCGGGTGGCCGATGCGCTCGGTCGACCGACGGGAATGCTGACCATTCACGTCAAGTCTGCACACATCTACGAACCCGAGTTCGCGGTGATGACCGAACTGGCCGGACAGCGTCGATAGGGCGGGCACATCGTGAGCTGCGCAGGCTCACCGCTTGTGCTTTCACGAGACCCTGCTCCTCGGTTGGTTCTCGGCAAAGTCCCGGAGGCGGCCGAGGGAACGCTGGTTTCGAGCACGGACGAGGGGTTCGAGAATCGGTGAGATCAACGTGTGAAGGCCCACCGGCGTCTCGGTCATCGTGACCTCACTTCCGCCGACGATCGGCGAAATCTCGAACCGGACCACGGCCTCGATCACCGGTCGGGCTCGAACCATCAGTTCGAGCAGGCGCGGTGGCTCGACTTCACGAACCGACGTCGTATCCGGGATCACGACCGGCCCGAATCCGACGCTGTGCTCGAAGAAGCTCTGTTCAGCCGGCCAGTTCGGGGAGACGGTTCGAATCCTCTTGGTGCCCACCAACCAGTTCGGGTAACTCGTCGGATCGACGACGATGGCGTACAGGTCCGCTGCAGAAATGCCGATTCTTTGTCGAGTGACGGTCATCTGGTCGAGATGCCCACTGGCGGACGAATTCGAACCCACTGCTCGTCCCCACCATCATCATCAGGGATCCGGGTATGACCCGCCCGGCGGATTACGGCTGGAAGTGCCGACGATCACCCGGACGTCTCACCGCGGGTTCGGCCAATTGGCCTTCGCGCCCTGGGCACTGCCGGCGGCGAGAAACAGCACCCCGAGGCCAGCGACCACCATGCCGACCGCGCAGGCCACTCCCCCGGCGTGGCCAGGCCCTCGAGCACGGCTCACATGTCCGTTCATCGGATCGACGAGTGGCTGGGTTTGTCGTTGCGATTCGGTTCCACGATCCGACGGTCTCACGCACAGATGGGAACTCCATGTCAGATTGCTTGGAGTTCCATGAGACCGAACCACCTCGGTCGTCGACCAACTGGCAGGAAGGCCGGAAGGCCGGAGTGCTTGCAGAAGTTTGCGGTCGAAAGCGCGCCATAGGAGACGAAAGCGCTCGCGAAAGCTTCTCGGGGTTCAGAGGACGTGGGGGGCGGGGAGGCGGGCGCCGCGGACGAGGCGGCCCGGCCGGGCACCGGTGTCGGCGTCGTTGCGGCGCGTGACGACCCCGCTGACCACCGTGGCAACGTAGCCGACAGCGTCCTGGGTCAGGCGGGTTCCGCCCGCCGGCAGGTCCGAGACGGCACGTGGCATGCGGAGGTCGAGCCGGTCGAGATCGATGACGTTCAGGTCACCTTTCCTGCCGACCTCGAGTGTGCCGCGATCACCGAGGCCGTAGAGCACAGCGGTGTCATGGGTGTGCATCTTCACCGCTGCTTCGAGGGAGAGCTTGGCGCCCTTGGTCCGCCGCTTGACCCAATGCGAGATCTGATACGTCGGCATCGACGCATCACAGATGGTCGCGAGGTGTGCGCCCCCGTCAGCGAGTCCCGGCACCGACGCAGGATGGACCAGCATTTCGTAGATGTCATCGTGGGTGCCGTTTGCGAAGTTGAAGAACGGAACGACGAACAGCGCCCGACCGTCGAAATCGAGCATCAGGTCGTAGAACAGCTCGAGCGCATCGACACCGGCCTGCTCGGAGCGGGCTTTCATCGATTCGTCCGGCGACGGCTCGTAGTCGGGTTGTTCGGCGAGCGGGAACACCATGTCGGGCCGGTGGACGACGAGAAGGCCGATACCTTCGAACTTGTCCCCGGTCTCGACCGTGTCCGGCTCGCCGAGGATGGTCGCACGGATCTGCGGCTTGCGCAGCTCGCTGACGAGGGCGTCGAACGACGGACACTCGGCGAGGAGGCGGGCGAACGTGGCGCGCTTGACGAACGGGTGTCGCGCGGTCAGCCCGAGCAGCATGCCGAACGGTCGGTTGGCCACCTGGGCAACGAGCTCGGCGCCGTCTGCTTTGGCATCGGTGCAGCGGTCGAGCAGCTCGCGCCACAGGTCGGGAGCGGCAGCGGACTGCAGCAGGAGGAACGAGACCGGCATCTCGAACTGCGCGGACAGACGGCGCATCCAGTCCAGTTCCTTGAGCGCTGACTCCGGGTCGTTGCCGTCGGCGCCGGACTCGGCGATCTGGAACACCGCTCGGCCAGCCCCCTGCATCGAGGCAGCGATCCCGAACAACTCGTCCTCGGAGGCGAAGGTACCGGGAACGGGATCTCCGGTCGCAGTCGTATGGCCCATCACTCGTGATGTCGAGAAGCCGAGTGCGCCGGCCTGGATGCCCTCGCGGACGATCGCACCCATCGCGTCGATGTCGGCAGACGATGCGGGCTCGTTCGCCACGCCGCGCTCGCCCATCACATAGGTACGCACTGCGACGTGGCCGATCTGCGCGGCCAGGTCCATCGAGAAATTGCGCTGCTCGAGAGCATCGAGGAACTCTGGGAAGGTCTCCCAGTTCCAGGGCAGCCCAGCGCGCAAGACGTCGCCGGGAATGTCCTCGACGGACTCCATCGTCGTGATCAACAGTTCGTGATCGGTCGGGCGAGCCGGCGCGAAGCCGACGCCGCAGCTACCGACCACCACGGTCGTGACGCCATGACCACTCGTCGGAGCCAGTTCGGTGTCGAAGGTGGCTTGGCCGTCGTAGTGCGAGTGGATGTCGACGAAGCCGGGGGTGACGACGAGCCCGGTGGCGTCGATGATTTCCGCCGCGTCGCCGCTGACGGTTCCCCCGACCTGAGCGAGAATTCCAGCGCTGATCGCGATGTCGCCGACGAATGGCGCGGCGCCCGTCCCGTCGACGATCGTGCCGTTGCTGATGACCAGATCGAACATGTCGTCGTCCTTCGCGTGCCGCTGTCGTGCGTGGCCGAACATCGACCCCCCTTGCATCATGCGACCGAACCCGCGAACGGACAACGATTTACACCTCGTAAACGCGGCCCACCGACCTGACTCCGACAGTCCGCTCTACATTGGACGTGTGCCGAGACCGTCGCCGCAGACCGACCGGGTGATGGCGATCGTCAATCTGCTGACCCAGCGACCAGACGACGGCGCAACGCTGTCCGAGATCGCCGATGCGCTGGGACAGAGCCGCGCCACGTGGGTGCACGTTCTGGCTTCGCTCAGCGCCGGCGGTTTCGTGGTCCGTCGGCCGGCTGACCGGCGTTATCACCTCGGGCCGGCGCTGATCGGCCCGGGCCAAGTCGCCGCCGGCCGCTTCCCTGCTCTCGGTCAGACCCGGATGGCCATCGAGGAGATCGCGCGCACGCTCGGTCACCCGGTGTTCGCGTTCAGCCGAGACGGCGATCACGCCCGTCTCGTCGACGCAGTTTTCAATCCCGGCCGACCAGGCCCTGCGATGCACATCGGCGACCTGCTGCCGATCGAGCCGCCGCTCGGATCGGTGTTCGTCGCCTGGAACGGGAACGACGAGATCGAGTCGTGGCTCGGTCGCGGCCCGTCGTCAACCGTGACGCGCGAGGCGCTTCGGCATCGTCTCGACGCGTCGAGAACGCAGGGGTACGTCGTCGAGCTCCGCCCTCCCCCGCAACTCCTGCACGAGCTGGTCAGGCTGATCGGTCGAGGGCAGCAGCTGCGCCGAGCAGAACGAATCAGCCCCGCCGCGGCGGGATCAGAGCAGTATCTCGCCGAGACGATCGATGCGCGTCACGCCTATGAGGTCACCACCATCAGCGTCCCGGTCGTCGGGCATGGCGGCGGGGTCGAGATGTCGCTCAACCTGTTCGGCTTCGACGGAGCGGTTTCGGGACGTGTGATCAAACGGCTCGGCAGCGCCACCCGACTCGCTGCCGATCGTCTCGCCGACCGCCTCAGCCACACCGCCACAACGCCGCCCGATGAACGCCGACCGATGACCGACGACCGATGACCGATGACCGATGACCGATGAAGCGATGACCGATGACCGATGACCGATGACCGATGACCGATGAAGCGAAACAGTCCGCCGATACCGCGCAGCGTCGGGCTCAGCCGCCGGTGTGTCGTTCGTTCACGCGTACGC
>JAYTRT010000396.1:0-5304 GCA_043746045.1 Actinomycetota bacterium
CCGAAGATGTGCGCCGCTTGCGGCCGGACAATGCAGTGGCGTGCGGCGTGGGCGAAGAACTGGGCTGAGATGCGGTTCTGCTCGGAACGGTGTCGACGACGACGAGTGCGGCCGGTCGATGAAGCGTTGGAGGCGGCGATCCGATCGCTCCTCGATCAGCGTCCGCGCGCTGCGAGCATCTGCCTGAGCGAGGCCGCCCGAGCGGTCAACCCCAACGGGTGGGAAGCACTGATGGAACCAGCCCGTGCCGCGACCCGACGACTCGTCGCGGCAGGCGAAGTACAGATCACCCAAGGCGGCCGAGTCGTCGATCCCTCCACCTGCAAAGGCCCAATACGAATCCGCCGCAACCGCGACTCAAGATGACGCCTCGAACCAGTCACGACCACTCACCACCCCCAAGTGCTGCCGTGCTGAAGTGGGTTGAATGTGGGTCATGCGGCGCGGGTGGCGTTGTAGACCCATTTGAATGGTGTGGCGGTCTGGTTGGAGTGTTTGATGAAGGCGAGCATGCGTTGGACGAGATCGGTGCGTGAGGCGAACTCGCCGCGGCGTAACACTTTGCGGGTCAGGATCGAAAAGAACGACTCGACCTGATTCAACCATGACGCATGAACCGGGGTGTGATGAACGACGAAGCGGGGATGCTCGACGAACCACTTGTTGGTCGCTTTCGATCGGTGCGAGCTGGCGTTGTCGAGCGCGACATGGATCGCGAGCTCGGAGTCGATCGTGGTCTCGATCTGTTCGAGGAACTCGATGAAATGGACCGAGTCGTTCCGGATGACGTCGCTGGCGGTGACTTTGTCGGTCGCGACATCCAGCGCGGCGATCAACGACGCAGTCCCGTGGCGGACGCACTCGAACTCGCGTCGTTCCGGCCGACCGGCCTTGACGGGTTGGGTTGGGTGCTTGCGTGACTTGGCTTGGATCCCGGTCTTTTCATCGATCGACAACACCACCGCGTTCGCCTGACGGCGACAGATACAGGCCGCACACATCCGCTGCCTGCGCCCAGAACTCGGGTGTATCCCGACGCGTCAACCAGCCCTGCACCCTGTGCTGCTTGACATCGTCAGCAGCCAGGATCCGACCGATTTGTGATGCCGAGATCGGAATCGACGCTGCTCTCATCTCGGCCGCCAACTCCGAATGCGACCATTGCGAATCGACGTGCGGGTGTTCCTCGGTGACCTTGGTCATCAACACCAACCGCTCTGTTGGCCCGTAGACGGGGACGTTCAAGCTCCAGCCCCCACGGGGCGCGCATATCCGGGCAACGAAAGACGCTTCCACGGACCCGAGTCTTGGCCAGAACGTCTGCGAGAACATCCACGGATCGATCCTGACACCCGGGCGTCGTGCGGCCAGTCGTCCTACAGCTTGAGACGTTCGGGCATGGCGACGCGAGCGTCAGGAATTCCTTCCAGCGGCGTGTTCATCGAAGATCACGACGAGCAGATCGCTCCCGTTCCCCGAGCGGCAATCGTTAAGGACAACTCCGACATGACGTCTCCCCATGACGCAATCACCGACCGCATTTCCGCACAGTTCTTTGACCCGTCGCGGAGCCTGAGCGACGACGAGATTCGCAGCCTCGTGCACGACGCAACCTAAACCGGCGTCGACGAGGTCCTGGGGCAGGCTGGGCGGGTCACGGCGATGAAGCGCCAGTGTGCAGGATGTTGAACCGACGACGACGCGTGGCCAGGTTTAGGCCATACGAAGGTGCTCTCCGAGATCCTTGACCGCCGCGTTGCCGCCGATCACTTCGGCTGGTTTGCTGCAATGAGGGTCGTCGATGGGCAGGTTTTGCGCGGGTCCCGCGCCGTTCAATCGAATATGGCGCTGTGGAGGCAGCCCTGATGGGGAGGGTGGACCGCTGATAATCGCGGGCGGGCGAGAAGTACCGCAATCGAGTCGGCAAGCTCGGCGCACGTGGCGTCGTTGGGTGCTGCGACGGTCGCCGCATCGACGCGCTGAAGGTCGGCGGCATTCGCGAATTGGTCGGTCGACATCGGCATGACGAGCTGGCGGATCCCGGTGGCGAGCGACTCCTGCACACTGTTGTTGCCGCCGTGATGGATGGCGAGGTCTGCTGCGTCGAGCATCGCGACCTGCGGCAGGCTCGCCGCGACCGCCCAGTCGTCGGGGATCGGTCCGAGCTCGCCGGGAGGGGTTGCGCCGATCGCGATCGCAGCGCGGGCGTCGAGGTGGCGCAGAGCGCCCGCGATCCGGGCGAGTACGTCCGAGCGGTGCGATAGGAACGTGCCCAGCGCGACATATACCTGGGGACGATCGTTCGTCCGGTCGAGCCACGACCGAAGCGCCGCGGGGAGCTTCTCGTCTCGTACGAGCGGTCCGATGAACCGGTGATCGCTCGGCAGCAGCGCAGTACGCGAAGGATGGTGCAGGCTGGCGACGCTGTTATACAGCACTCGGCGACCGTGGACCCGGAACGCATCAGCGACGGGCGGCCGCTGCGGCGAGATCACGGCAAGCGCCTCATTCCACCGGTCGGTGAAGGCGCGCGTGACATCGTCGGCGACACGCTGCAGTTCGTTGAGATGGCGGTGATCGGGCGCCATCGGCGACGGCCACAGGGCCGGGATCCCGTAGCGTTCGTCGCCGACGGGTAGCTGGCTGGGATGCCCGGGGACGAGGGTGACGAACGAGCGGCCGATGGCGTACATCGCGAGTGTGGATCCGAACGAGACGTGGTCGACGAGGACCTCGTCGGGGTCGAGTTGCTCGCAGAGCTCCCCGATCTGGCGGGCGACGAGCTCGGGGTTCCACAGCAGGTCGCGTTGGCGGGCGAGCGCCTGGTGGCGGATCGTCTCCAGCGGCCCGGCGCGGGTGGCGGCGAGAAACGCGTCGATCTCGGGGCTGTCGGTCACGACACCGGTGTTCGAGCTCACGCCAAGCCGCAGCAGTGTCCATTCGAAGCCATCGTTCTCGACACGTGAACGTAGGCTCGGCCCGGTGGCGACGACGACATGCGCACCCGTGGCTCGGGCTGCGCCGGCGAGCACGGCGAGCGGGCCATAGTGCGACGCGTACTCGGGGCTGACGACGAGCAGCTTCACCGATGATCCGCCGGAGGTCCGTACAGCTCGACGAGCCGCTCGGCCATCGTGTCTACCGAGTAACGCTGCTCGACGATCCGGCGGGCGCGGCAGGCACGACCGCTTCGGTCGACGAGCTCGAACGCCCGGACGATCGCCGGCCCAAGGTCGGCGCTCGGGTCGACAAGGACTCCGGTGTCGCCGTCGTCGACGTATGTCGGCGGCCCACCAGTGCTCGGCGCGACCACAACGAGCCCGGCCATCAGCGCCTCGAGGAGGGCCAGCCCGAACTCCTCCTTCAGAGCGCCGTCGACGTACACGCCACCGGCAGCCCAGCACCCGGCACGGCCGGACACGGCCGACACCATCAGTCTCGCCACGTCCGCACGCGGCCGACCACCGAGAAGCTGCAACCCTGATTGGAACCTGTCGGCGGCGGGTACGAGGCGGTCGATCGCAGCGAGCACGGACCGTTCCGTCGCGGACGGATCTTCGAGTTCGCCGCCGACGATCACCAGGTTGCACCGGTTGCGGAGGAGCGGATCAGTCGTCCACGCCGTTACGACCCGGTCCACCCCCTTGACCGGGTGGAGGCGGCCGACACTCAGCAACAGGGGGAGATGTCGCCGAGTTTCCGGGATGCCGGCAGCAGTTTCGGTGAGGAAGTCGCCGCCTGGACTCGTCACCTGCGCGAGCGGTCCCGCCGCCTCCGCGCGTCGGATCAGCCCGATGTCGATGCCCTCGGCCACCACGGCCGAACGGCGATCGGTTGAGGCCCGACGTGCACCGTCGCCGTCGAACAGTCCAACCTGCCGCGACCGCGGGAACAACGCGAGCCGGTCGGCCTCGCGAGCCAGACGCTCGACGAGACGGGCGCGGAACCAGAGGTGATCGTCGGTTGCCAACCGGACGAACGCCACCTGGTCCACCTCGCGGCGCGCCTGCAGAGCGTGGAGCACATTATGCGGGTCGGCGGCGAGGCTAAAGCAGGTGCGGATGCCCGCGGTCTCAGCCACATGCGCTCCAGCGAGCGTACCGGCGTCGGCCATGCGCAGGTGGATCAGGTCGACGCCGCCGGCGCGGCGGATGGCGTGGCGGACGCCACGCTCGATGCCGGGCAGGTGCTCCCACAGGCCATCTGCGTTCTGCGCCGGTCGTTGCTGGTCGCCAATCACGACCGTCGCGAACGAGAACGGGGAGTGGCGTACTGGGCTGGGGCCGACCAGCGCATCATCGACCGTGCCACGACCGATCGTCAGAACGCGATCGACTTCGGGTCGGTCGGCCAGCGCTTGACCGAGCGACACGAGCAGGCTCGCCACTCCCCCGGTGTCGCCCCGCCCGCCATTACTGAGCCGATCGTCCAGACCTCCCGCGGTTGTCAGCTGCGCGATGCGCAGACCGCTTCCGTCGGCGAGTCGCCCACCGGCGTAATTGGGGGCCAGCTCGCGAAGGGCCAATGCGGCATGCGATCCCACCTCGCTATCGAGCTCGGCTACTCGTCGCAGCACAGCCTCCCCGGCGCCGGGGCGGTCGGTCAGGGCGCCGATCGCAGCGATTCGTGCCGAGCTGCTCTCGTCCGGATCTCGGGCGACGCCGACGAGTAGATCTGTGGTGCAGCGATCAGGGAGGACGCCCAGCAGGTCGACAAGGCGGGCTCGCCTGCTCGCGTCGCTTGTGTTTGCCAAGCGGCCGATCGTGAGCTGTAGGACCGCCGGTTCGACGGCCGACCACTGTCGCAGTGTGCGATGCGCATGCATCGTGTCGATCCCGCCGGCGACGAGCCCGTCGAGCAGCAGCGGGACTGCCGATGCGACGGGTCGCCGCACCCTCAGGCGCCACGCAGCATGACGACGGATCAGCTGGTGCGGCGCCGACAGCAAAATGCCCAACGTTTGTCCGACTCTCGGATGGTCGACGGCCCCGAGCACCTCGACCGCCAGCGCGCCGGCGAGGGCTCCCTGGCTGGCGAGGGCCTCCAGCCCGACGACAAGTGAACTCGGATCGGGTGCCCGGCGAGCCTCGGCAGCGAGCTGCGCCGAGACCCGCATGGTTTCAAGATAGTCGTCCGATCCAGCCAGGTCGGCGAGGCGGTCGATCAACGTTCGGTTGCCGCTGATGGGTGGACGGACACGGAGGAAGCCGATCGTGAGCGCGCTGCCGTGCTGCTTCGATCCAGTGGTCATCCGAAGAGATCATTCCGGTCGGGCGCCGATCGTTTTGTGATCTCGTCCGGGGC
>JAYTRT010000397.1:0-1611 GCA_043746045.1 Actinomycetota bacterium
GCACACGCCGTGGCGAAAGGTGAGTCGGTGACGATCGCTGATGTGGTGGTCGCGGAGGGCGACTTCGTGATCGCCGACAGCAGCGGGTGCGTTCGGATACCCGCCGTCTCGTTCGACGACGTCATCTCGGCGGCCCGCCGGTACGAGAACGCAGAAGATGCTGTCCTGCAGGCACTGCAGGGCGGCGAACCGATGACCAGCGCCTACCGGTACAAGAAGTCGGTCGTCGACGAACTCCGCCGCCACTGACGGTTGGGCGTGGACGCCACCGAACTGTCAGCGTTCTGTCGCAGCGACGTCGATCTGTGTCAGCCGGCGTCTTTCGGATTGATGTTCCGGCCCGGGGTGATCACTGCGTCGATCGCATCCCGGACACCCGCTGGCAACACCGGGGCGCCGGCATCGAGCAGATCGTCGAGCTGCTCGAGCGTGCGGGGACCGATGATGGCCGACGTGATCGTCGGGTCGTCGAGGACGAAACCAATGGCGAGCTGCTTCACGGTCAGCCCGGCATCGGCGCCGATCGCGACCAGTGCATCGACAGCGTCGTGTTTGGCCTGCCACTCTGTCGCCTCGCGGGTGTCGAAGTGATCGCCCATTCGAAGGGCTCGTGACGAGGTGTCGGTCAGATCTCCCTGGTACTTGCCGGTCAGCCATCCCCCGTTCAGCGGCGCCCAGACGATGACGCCGAGGTCGAACTCGCGGCATGCCGGCAGCACCGCGGTCTCGATTCCACGGGCCAGCGCGGAGTAGGGCGGCTGCTCGCTGGTGGGCGTCGTCATCCCGAGCCGAACTGCAGCGTCGTGGATGCCGGTGATTTGCTCCGGCGTGAACGTGGACGTTCCGTACGCGCCGATCTTGCCGGCGTCGATCAATGCCTGGAAGGCACCGAGCGTCTCCTCGTACGGCGTGCTCGGGTCCGGGCGATGCATCTGATAGAGGTCGATGTGCTCGACACCGAGCCGACGCAGGCTGTCGTCACAGGCCTGCGCGATCCACCCAGCGGACAGGCCGCTCTTGCTCATGTCGCCATTCATCGGATTGCCGCATTTGGTGGCCAGCACGATTCTGTCGCGATGGCCGCCGGATCGCAGTGCCGCGCCGAGGATCTCCTCCGACACGCCGTTGTCGTACATGTCGGC
This sequence comes from Actinomycetota bacterium, assembly GCA_043746045.1. GTDB lineage: Bacteria > Actinomycetota > Acidimicrobiia > Acidimicrobiales > Ilumatobacteraceae > WLMZ01. The sequence continues at coordinate 1,143 of JAYTRT010000397.1, forward strand.
AGAATCGATCAGGGTGATGCCTGCGTCGATCGCACGATGGACCATCCGATGGCATTCGTCGACGTCGGTGTTTCCCCACGCGCCGAACATCATCGTGCCCAGCGCGATCGTGGTCACCTCGATCGTGCTGTGGCCCAGTGTGCGTGTCTGCATGGTCACAATCCTGCCTGTTGTCGGAACACGAGGCTGTCCCAGTAGTCGATCCGTTTGGCGATCAGTTGCTCGCGCACGACGAACCGCATCACCCCGCGCACGGCGACGTCGTGATCGTTGACGTGCGCGTGCAACGTGTAGGCCGCATACACGCGGTCGCCGTCCGCGGTCACGTCTTCGATCTCGTAGCGCAGATCGGGCATGCTGGCCAGGAAATTCGGGACGCGACGCACGTACTCGTCCTTGCCGATGCAACCGGAACCGAGCGCGGCCGTGTGTTCGTTGACGAAATCGTCGGTGACCAGCGCCGTGACGG
>JAYTRT010000398.1:0-1610 GCA_043746045.1 Actinomycetota bacterium
CTGGGCAACGCGTTCGACAGGATCGGCAGCACGAGGACAACGGCGAACAGCGCGGCGAGGGCTCCGGGCGTACGCCGCAGGACCGTCGCCATCGAGAAGCCGATGACGGCGACCGAAGTGAGGTAGATCGCGCCGCCGATGACAGCGCGCAGGACCCGCGGATCGCCGAGTGAGACGCCGACGTGCTTGCCCTGCAGGATGACCTGGCCGAGTCCGAATGCAATGAAGCAGCCGACCAGGCTGACGACGAGCGACACCGCGGCGAGCACTGTGGCCTTGGCCACCACAACAGTGCGCCGACGCGGCGTCGCCGAGAACGTGGTGCGAATCGAACCAGTGGTGTATTCCGAACCGATGACAAGCACGCCGAGGACGCCGATCGCGAGTTGGGCGAGGAAGATCCCACTGAGGCTGTGTCCGGTCGGGTCGAAGGTGAGGCGGTCGATCGGGTCGAGCTTGTCCCATCTGGCGATGATCGCAGCGCACAGGAGGGCGCCGAGCCCGACCGTGATCACGACAGTGACGACCAGCGACCAGACGGTTGATTTGACACTGCGCAGTTTCGTCCACTCCGCTCCGACGGCCGCCCAATAGGTGCCGCGAGCTGTCGTCGGATGCGGAACTGTGCCGCGATCGAATTGAGCGACGGCGGTCATCGAACACCTCCGGCCAGAACAGACTCGGCGCCGTGGAAGTCCACGCTCGACTCGGTCAGGCGGAAGTACGCGTCCTCGAGTGACTCGCGCTGACGGACGAGTTCATAGATCACGATGCGATGTTCGAGCGCGAGCTCGCCGACCCTTCGTGAGTCGAGGCCGCTGACCTCCAACACGTCGTCTCGATAGCTGACCACGCCTCCGTTGGATTCGAGCAACGTCGCCAGCTCGCGGAACTGCGGTGTCTCCACTCGTACCGTGCCCTGGCCTCCGCCGATCACATTGGCGACGCTGTCGGCGGCGATCAGTCGGCCGCGGCCGACGACGATCAACTGATCCGCAGTCTGGGCCATCTCCGACATCAGGTGGCTCGACAAGAAGATGGTTCTGCCCTCCATCGCCAGTGAGCGGAGCAAGTTGCGGATCCACAGGATCCCTTCCGGGTCGAGGCCGTTGACCGGCTCGTCGAACATCAGAATCGGTGGGTCGCCGAGGAGTGCGGCTGCGATGCCCAGCCGCTGTCCCATCCCGAGAGAGAACTTGCCGGCTGGTCGTGAGGCGACATCGGTGAGCCCGACCATGTCGAGCACGACGTCCACGCGGGACGGACTGATCCGGCTGCTCTTGGCCAGTGCCAAGAGATGGTTGCGCGCACTCCTGCTCGGGTGGAGAGCCTTGGCGTCCAACAGCGCACCGACTTCGTGCAACGGATAGGGAACGTCGCGGTAGTTGCGGCCGTTCACTGTCACGCTGCCCGACGTCGGCGAATCAAGGCCGAGGATGAGGCGCATCGTTGTCGTCTTGCCCGCTCCGTTCGGTCCGAGGAACCCCGTCACGACACCTGGTACGACCTCGAAGTCGAGACTGTCGACGGCGGTCGTCGAGCCGTATCGCTTCGTCAAACGTTCGGCGCGGATCATTGTCGATCACCGATCATCGGGCGCCGCAGCGCGG
>JAYTRT010000399.1:0-1609 GCA_043746045.1 Actinomycetota bacterium
GCCCAAGCCGAAAGCGCAGCAGCCGTCGCCGGCAGCGCCGACATCGTGCTCGTCGTCGGCCCTGCGGGTACCGGCAAGACCACCGCCCTCGCACCGGCCGTGGCCCAGCTGCGTGCCGAAGGGCGCGCAGTGTTCGGCGTCGCCCCATCTGCCACGGCGGCCGAGGTGCTGTCGGATGAGACCGGACTGGTCGCGGACACGCTCGACAAGCTGCTCATCGAACACCGCCTGAACCGGCCACCCGATCACCGTTACGACCTCCCCGTCGGAGCGACCGTGATCGTCGACGAAGCAGGGATGTTGCCGACCAACAAGCTGGCCGAGCTCGCCGACTTGGCAGACGTGAAAGGGTGGCGGATCGCGCTGGTCGGGGACCCGTTGCAGTTCTCCGCCGTCGGCCGTGGCGGCATGTTCGGTCTCCTCGTCGACACATTCGGCGCGATCGAACTTGATCGTGTTCATCGCTTCGACAACGAATGGGAACGCGAGGCCAGCCTGCGTCTACGGCGCGGTGATGTCAGTGTTGCCGAGGTCTACGAAGCGCACGGCCGGCTGCACTCGGGCACGCTCAACCAGATGGAACGGGCCAGCGTCGTCGCATGGTGGGAACGCCGACAAGCCGGCAACAAGGGCCTGCTGATGTCGCCGACCAACGAAGCAACCGAACGTCTCAACCAACGCTGCCAACAGACCCGCATCGCCGCGGGCGAGATCGACCCCGGCGGCCGGCACCTCTCCGTTGGCGTCTACAAGGTCCACGCCGGCGACGAGATCGCCACTCGTCAGAACGAACGGCGGCTCACGACCGATCGCGGTGAGATGGTCCGCAACCGCGCCGTCTGGACAATCCAACACATCGGCGATGACGGCTCGATCACTGTCAGCGGCAAACACGGCACCGTCGAACTCCCACCAGCCTACGTCACTGAGCACGTCGAGCTCGCCTACGCCCGCACCGTGATGGGCGCCCAAGGCCGCAACGTTCAAGGCGGTGCAACCCTGTTCGACAAGCCCACCGACGTCCGCAACCTCTACGTCGCCATGTCCCGCGGCACCGGGACGAACGAAGCGTTCATCGTTAACACCGGCGAGCAGACCCCGGCCGACGTGTTCGCTCAAGCAATCGCGACTGACTGGATCGATCTCCCCGCCCACGCCCGCTGTGCTGAGCTGCGCGACGAGAAGCCGCATCGCCCCGGTCTGCTCGACGGCGGAGAGCTGCGCGGCCTGATGGGGCAACGGTTCGCGATCAACGACGAGATCGACCAGGCAGTGACTACCCTGCGCCGGCTACCGAACGACCGTCGCGATGCTGAGAACACGATGGCTCGAGCGGACAAGACAGTCATCGACATGACGGCCGCGTACCAACGCGCTCAGGACGTGCTCGACCAATACGACCGACCACTCCACCGACGCAAGCACGAGACCGAGATCGCCGACGCCAAGCGAGTTGTCGAACACCTTCCGGGTCGCGTCGAGCACGCACTCCGCGACGTCGATGCTGCGGCAGCAAGCCTCGACCGACTCGGACCCGTCGAGACCTCAGCGACAGTGGTACTCCATCGCCGGCCCGAACTGGAAGCGACCAGCGGCGGCATCGACGAGC
>JAYTRT010000400.1:0-1602 GCA_043746045.1 Actinomycetota bacterium
CGCCGACATCGAACCGAAACCCGATATGAACGAATTCGTGGCGTGGAAGTGGGTCACGCCACAGTGGTTGATCGAGAACGCAGTCGATTTCCGGCGGGCCGGGTACGAACTCGTCCTGGGATCGTGGTGAGCGATCTGTTCAGCGCCGCTGCGGCCGACCGGCTGCGACAACAGGCACCGTTGGCGGCTCGTCTGCGGCCGAGGACGCTCGACGAAGTCGTCGGCCAGACACACCTCGTCGGCCCCGGAAAACCCCTCCGCAAACTCGTCGAGCAGGATCGCCTGACGTCTGCCATCTTCTGGGGACCACCCGGCACCGGCAAGACGACACTCGCCCTGGCCATCGCAGGCAGCACCAAGCGCGCCTTCGAACAGATGTCGGCGGTGACCGCTGGTGTGAAGGATGTTCGTGAGGCGATCGAACGAGCCAGGCAGCGCCTCGGCGAGCACGACCGCGGCACGATCCTGTTCCTCGACGAGATCCATCGCTTCACCAAATCGCAGCAGGACGCCCTGCTGCCGGCCGTGGAGGACGGAACGCTGACCTTGATCGGTGCCACCACCGAGAATCCCTTCTTCGAAGTCAATGCACCACTGCGCAGCCGCAGCACGCTGTTCCGTCTCGAACCGCTGGACCGCATCGCGATCGAGCAACTCATCCATCGGGGCCTGGAGTCCGAAGCAGTGACGGCGTCGCCGGAGGCCGTGGAACTGTTGGCCGACCGTTCCGGCGGCGACGGCCGCCAAGTACTGACCGCATTGGAAGTGGCGTGCGCATTGGCGTATCCGGAGCCGATGACCGTCGAACACGTCGAGGCTGCCCTCGGCACCAGTGCGTTGAGGTACGGCCGAGACGATCACTACGACGTGATCAGCGCGTTCATCAAGAGCATTCGCGGCAGCGACCCTGACGCCGGGTTGTACTGGCTGGCCCGGATGCTGGAGGCCGGTGAAGATGCCCGTTTCATCGCCCGTCGGCTGATCATCCTCGCCAGTGAGGATGTCGGGATGGCCGACCCCCAGGCCTTGGTCGTCGCGGTCGCTGCAGCACACGCGATCGAACATGTCGGTCTCCCTGAAGGTCAGCTCAACCTGGCCCAAGCCGTGGTGCACCTGGCCACGGCACCGAAGAGCAACCGGGCAGCGCTCGGAATCTGGAATGCGCGCACGATGGTCAAAGACGGTGCTGTCGGCGAAGTTCCTGCTCACCTGCGCGACGCTCATTACCAGGGCGCCGCATCACTCGGACACGGAACGGGGTACGTGTACCCTCATGATGATCCCCGAGGTTGGGTGCCCCAGCAGTACGGTCCGGCCGAATTGGCTGCGACCACCCTGTACGAGCCGACCTCACTCGGTTTCGAAGGAGAGGTGCAGCGTCGCATGAAAGAACACGAGGAATCGATCGCTCCCGGGTTCGAAGGTCCGCCGTCGTGACCGCTGGCGACCTGGCCATCGTGCTCGGAACGGTGCTCTGCTCACTCGGATTTGCGGCCCTGATCGTCGTGCTCCTCAGGGTCCTCGACACGCTGCGCTCGCTGCGCTCCGAGGTCGAGTCGCTGCGCAACGAAAGCCGGCCGTTGATCGCCGAGATGCGGGCGT
>JAYTRT010000401.1:0-1599 GCA_043746045.1 Actinomycetota bacterium
CGATCGTCCGCGCAGCGAGGGCCTTGGCCTCGGCTGCAAGACCGGCATGGACGTGGAGCGCTCCGCAACAGTCGCCGCCGCGTCCCGCGATCGCGCACGTGGCGCCGGTGGCCTCGACGACTCGTTGCGTCGCTCGGTGAGTGGGGCGCTGCCAGGCATCCATCACGCACCCTGTGAAGACCCAGGTGGCGGCAACGTCTCCCGGCGCCGACGATTGCAGCGCAGGCCCCCGACGGACCGGTAATCGACCGAGCCCGAATCGCTTCGGAACGATCTGGAGTCGTTGGGCCAGCGCCAGAATCGTCGAACCGACGAGGAGCAGGCGATGGTGACCGAGCACCATGAAACCGGCTCGGAGAACGCGTGGCGTCGTCCGGTGCGCATCCGCCAGGGACTGCTTCGTCGATTCGATCAGATTTCCGTACGGCACCCCGGACGGGCATGCTGGCTCGCACCCACGGCACTGGACACACGTGTCCATGAAATCGACGAACTGATCGTCGACAGGCGCTCCCTCCCACGCAACCGAGCGCATCGCGGCGATTCGTCCGCGAGGTGAGTAGCCCTCCTCGCCGGTGACGCGATACGTGGGGCAATGGGGCAGGCACAGTCCACAGCCGACGCAGCTTGCCAGTTCCGCATCGTCGAGCTGTAACTTCATGACGGGCCACGGTAGTGGCTCCGCACACGATCCGGAGAACGACGAAGCCATGCCAGAAGGCCACACGATCCACCGCATCGCCAAGGACCACGGTGCTCTGCTGGTCGGTCTACCGGTGCAGGTGTCGTCGCCACAGGGACGTTTCGAGGCCGACGCGGTCCGGATCGACGGCCTCGTCCTGAACAATCTCGAAGCCTATGGAAAACACCTACTCTACGTTCAGACCTGATTAGACTGGGGGCATGACGAAGCCCTCCACCCCTGTTCAGGTCGTACGTGCGATCACGTACTGTCGGATCTCGCACGACCCGTCAGGCATGGAGATGGGCGTCGGCCGGCAGAACGTCGACACCGACAAACTCGCCAACGAGCGTGGCTGGACGATCCTCGAGCGCGTGGTCGACAACGACCGCAGCGCCTCCCGCTACGCCAAGAAAGCCCGCGAAGGCTGGCGGCGCGTGATGGAACTCGTCGAAGGCGGCCAAGTCGAAGCCCTCGTCGCGTTCGATCTTTCTCGGCTCACCCGTCAACCCAAGGAACTCGAGCGGCTCATCGACGCCGCCGAGAACGGCCTACAGGTCGTGACCGCGACCGGACAGATCGACCTCGCGACCAGCGCGGGTCGAATGATGGCCCGCAACCTCTGTACGTTCGCCGCGTATGAAGCCGACGAGATCCGCAAGCGTCAGGTCACCAAGTTGCGACACGACGCCGAAAACGGTCGGCCGCACTGGATCCGCCGGCCGTTCGGCTACGAACTCGGTGGCACGATCAACGAGACCGAGGCCGAGACGTTCCGGACGATCGTCGGATGGATCGCCGATGACGGTGTCAGCGCGACCGAATGCGCTCGACGGCTCAACGCTGCCGGTATCCCCCAGCCGTCAGGCTGTGACTGGCAGTCGGCCGGCGTCAAGATGCTCGTCCAGTCGCCGCGC
>JAYTRT010000402.1:0-1599 GCA_043746045.1 Actinomycetota bacterium
CTGCGACGCCGTTGCGGTCGCCTGCCCGTCATCGAAAGCGGCAAAGTGATCGGCGTGCTCTCACGCCACGACGTCGTCCGGGCGCTCTTTTCTCAGAACGACGGTATGGACGACGGGGCTGAAGAGGCGCCCCGAAATTGATTCGGCGATCACCGCTGATGGGACGTTGTCCTCTACTGATCCAGCGATGATCTGGATGGAATGGACGTCATGAAGCTACTTGTCGTCGAATCGCGAACCGGGATCGCCACCGAGCTGATCGAGCGAATGCAGCGGGCCGAACACGAGGTCGTCATGTGCGCCGACGCAGAGACCGACGGACCGTGTCGGAGCGTCGGGGCGCCTGCGGACTGTCCGCTGAACAGCCACATCGATCTCTGCGTCGTCGTTCGCGCCAGCGAGGAATCGGATTCGTTGCTCGAGATGGGTGCGGTGTGCGCCGAGCGCCACCGGACTGCGGTCGTGCGCGTGGATCCCGCTCACGTCCCGAACTTCGATCTCTTCGTCAGACGTGCCGTCGCCGCTGGTCGTGACATCGCCGAAGCCGAGTACGCATCCGTCGTCCGTGAGGCATTGTCCGATGCCGAGGCATCGGTCGAGGCCGAACGGAGTCCCGGACGCGTGCTCATCCGAATGGTGCTACCGGACCGATTCGATCGCGCCCAGCGGTCGGCTTTGGCCGATCGCGCCAGGGCAGTGATCCGTGACTTCGACGTGTTCGTCCCGACAATCGACATCGCGATCAGCCCTGCGTCGGCCTGAACGTCACCTCTTGCCCCTCTCGGCGTGTCTTTCGGCCCTGGCGTGCGCTGCTCCAGGGGAGTTGTCTGGACACATGGGCTCTCCGATCGACGAATCAGGTCACCTCCGTGTGGACGAGGACTGGTTGGACGAACGGGGTCCCGGCATCGCATCCGTCGAAACGCACGTCTCGATGCTCACCTTCCGCGATGGCCTCGTCCACAAACGCAAGAAGGCCGTGCACTTCGGCTTCATCGATCTCTCCACTGCGGCACAGCGCGAGCAGATCTGCCACAGGGAAGTCGAATTGAATCAGCGCTTCAGTCCGGACGTCTATCTCGGAGTCGAAGACGTCGTTCGCGCCGGGATCGTCATCGACCACGCCGTCTTGATGCACCAGATGCCCGGTGATCGGCGGCTGGCGACGATGATCGCCCGCGACGAAGATGTGTCCGGCTGCCTCGACGCGATCGCCGCAGTGATCGCTGCCTTTCACAGGGCCTCGATCACCAGTGACGAGATCGCGAGTGTCGCCACCCCCGATGCGCTCCACGACCTGTGGGATCAGAGCCTGCGCGAGATCGACGGCCTCGCTGCGGCGACGCCGGATCGAGACACGGTCGCCGATATCCGACGATTGGCGCACCGCTACCTCGACGGTCGAGGTCCGCTGATCGCCGAACGAATCGCCGATGGACACATCGTCGATGGTCACGGTGACCTCCTCGCCGACGATGTGTTCTGCCTCGACGACGGTCCACGCATCCTCGACTGCCTCGAATTCGATGATCGGCTGCGCTGGGGCGACGTGATCAGCGACGTCGGCTTCCTGGCGATGGATCTGGAACGACTCGGCCG
>JAYTRT010000403.1:0-1596 GCA_043746045.1 Actinomycetota bacterium
GCCCATCCCCCGACGGCGGCCTGGATTCCGTTGATCGGGTCACCGGTGAGCATCATCGACATCGCAGTGCGCATCCCCAGTGTCCACGGATGGAAATGCATGTCCGCGACGCCGAAACGGACCGCCGGATAGCCGATCTGGGCGTCCTCGGCCACATACACGAGGTCACAGCCGGTTGCCAACTCGCTACCGCCGGCCAGACAGAAACCGTGTACCTGGGCGATGACCGGCTTGGCCATGTCCCAGATGCCCATCCACCCCGTTGTGACATGACGGGGCCATTGACCGACGCCGCCAGCGGTGTAGAACGGCAGCTCCTGTCCCTCGTTGCCGCCGCCGAGGTCGTAGCCGGCGGAGAAGCATGTGCCGGCGCCGCGAACGATCATCACCCTGATCGTGTCGTCCTGGTCAGCCGCCTCCAGTGCCGCCAACAGCTGGCCACGGAGGGCGTGGTTGAGTGCATTTCGCTTTTCCGGGCGATTCAACGTGATCCGCCGGACACCGTTGGCTGGCTCGTCGACGATGATCACAGATTGATTCGTGGCGGTCATGGAGGTTCCCCTTCGTTCCAGCCACGGATGTGGCCACATCGGATCGACGTGATCCGGACCAGCAAGCTCTAGTCCTTCGTCCATCGATCGATCGAAGCGAAAGAACGCCACGATGGTCGATGCTCTCAAGATGCTGAGCGCGCGTCCCGATGACAAGATGTGCATTGGACGCGATCTGAAACCTCGGTCCGTTCCGCGCGCGCCGAACGTCTGACGGTTTTCGTGCCGCTCGTCGCCGCACTCGCGCTGCTGTGTGTGGTCCACGCGGTTCGACCTGACGGGCTGATCGGCGATTCGAGCTACGTCATCGTCACCCTCGGGGCCGGCCTGATCGGGCTGAGGTTCGCCTCCCGCCGCCCTGTGCTCGAAAGACGTTCCTTGCTCTGGATCGCAGTCGGTGTCACCTGCTCGGGCATCGGCGACCTGCTCTACGTGATCATCCAGCGGATCGACGGCGTCGCGCCGGACGCTTCCATCGCCGACGTCTTCTACCTCGCGTCGTATGTTGCCCTGGGAATCGGGCTGCTGATGATGCTCCAGTCGACGTCCTCGGTGCGCAGCCTCGACATCGACAGCCTGATCGACACCGGTTCGTTCGCTGTCTTCGCGATGATCGTCGTCGGCGTCGTCGTCGGGGTCGGTGACGACGTCTTCCGGAACCAGTCGTTGTCCGTCGTCGCTCGTCTGGTCTGGGTCGCGTACCCCATCCTGGATGCCGCTCTGCTGGCCGTGCTGTTGCGTTCGATGATCACTCGCCGGCTGTTCAGTACGAGGGGTCTCCTGGTCGCGGCAGGAATCACGTTTTGGCTCAGCTCGGACTTCGCGACCCTTCTGAAGGTGAACGCTGCCGCCTACTCGACATGGATGGACCTCGGTTGGATGCTCGGCGCGGCGTCGATGATCGCCGGCATCGCTGCACGCTCCGACGCTGACCGGCGAAAGGCGACCCGAGCGCCACGGGCAAGCGCTGGCGCACGCGTCGTCATCAGTCTGTGCCCGCTGCTCGCCCCGGGGATCGTGCAGATCTGGGCCTCTGCGAACCATC
>JAYTRT010000404.1:0-1592 GCA_043746045.1 Actinomycetota bacterium
GAGCGAACCGGGCAGGGCCAACTCGTCGCGACCTCGTTGCTCCGACAAGGGGTGTACACCATTGGTTTCGACCTGAACATGGTGCTCGGTTGGGGGCTCCACCCGAGCATCGGCAACCGGGAGACGATGGGAAACGTGTCGATCAACAACTACACCGCCGGAGACGGCCGCGAGTTCTGGATCGTTGGTTTGGAAGGCGACCGCCACTGGCCTCCCCTGGCACGATGCGTTGGTCACCCCGAGTGGATCGACGACCCCCGATTCGCAACCGCACGGGACAGGGCGACGAATGCCGCAGAACTGATCGGCTTGCTCGACGCAGAGTTCTCCACCAGACCGCTCGACGAGTGGGCGGCGATCTTCGAGGAGGAGATCGACATGTTCTGGGCGCCGGTCAATTCACCTGACGACATCATCAACGATCCGCAACTTCGCCACGCGGGCGGGCTGATCGAGGTGCCGGACGAGTACGGCACGACAACGATGATCGCCTCCCCCGCAGACTTTCACGGCACACCGTGGGAGGCGCGTTGGGTCGCCCCCCGCCTCGGTGAGCACACGGCGGAAATCTTGACCGAGTTGGGCCGCACGACCGATCAGATCGACGCACTCGTTGCCACCGGTGCGGTGGCGCGAGAACAGGCGACCTGACGAATCAGGAGATCGACGACCCGGCGGATCTGGCGGCCAGTGGTCCGGCCCAAAAACGACGAAGCGCCGATCACCCACATCGATCGACTGCGTGAGCAGTCGGGCAACGGACGGTGATCGGCGACCTCGTACTGAAATCGTTGCGTCAGATGACGCGGACCTTCTGGGCCTCTTCGCCCTTGCGGCCGGGAGCCACTTCGAACTCGACCGTGTCGCCCTCGTTGAGGGACTTGTAACCACTGCCTTCGATGTTCGAGAAGTGAACGAACACATCGTCGCCACCCTCACGCGAAATGAACCCGAAACCCTTTTCGGCATTGAAGAACTTAACCGTACCTGTTGTCATTGCTTTCCTCTGAACCATGGAGAGCCAACGCGGCACTCGTTGATCAGTGTACAGACAGGCTCGCCAACACGACACTCATCGCGAATTCGTTCTCGGCCGCCCGCCGAACATTTCCACGGCCCTAAACTGCCCCCGGCGTGTCGGGAAGTCTGGTCGACGAACCGACTGGAGACCCCCGAAATGAACCGAAGCCGACGCTCGTTCGGGGCCCTGATGCGCTTCCTGTCGACGGAGAGCGCAGGTGCGCTCGTTCTGGCAGTTGGTGCGGCACTTGCACTGATCTGGGCAAACGCACCGTTCTCGGCGTCGTACGAGCGAATCTGGTCGCATCACCTGCTCGGCCTTTCCGGTCGCACATGGGTCGGGGACGGTCTGATGACCGTGTTCTTCCTCGTCGTCGGACTCGAGATCAAACGCGAAATGACCAGCGGGCACCTCGTCGGCCGTCGCGCAGCTGTGCTGCCGGTCATCGCTGCGATCGGTGGCATGGCGGTGCCCGCGTTGCTGTACCTGTCGATTGCCGGCGGGTCTGCGCCGCGAGGTTGGGCCATCCCGATGGCCACCGACATCGCACTCGGCGTGGGCTTGTTGGCCG
>JAYTRT010000405.1:0-1585 GCA_043746045.1 Actinomycetota bacterium
CCAGTTCCGAGATACATGTTCGACGTCGGCGGCAGGCCCAACTCATCGACGTCACCGTGACACGCAGATATCGATCGATACAACACAGAACGCGCGGACCCGAACGACGCCGCTCGCGGCGCCACTGACCGCGCCCGATCAGCGCCACGGCGCACACGAATGTGTGCACTCAGTAGCTCGAACCTCCATCAGGCTCTGCAGGATTCGGGAGTCTCATTCTGTGTAGGCAGTCGTGACGGTACGTTCGTTGCCACGGTGGCTTCTGCCTGGGCGGTTATTCGACAGTGAGTATGTGCCATTCGCCGGGGACGCCTTTGAGTGAGTGTGTGCCTTCGGGGATGAAAGTGAAAGGTCAACCGAGGACGAGGTCTCGCACTGTGGTGGTGGTCAGCGCGCGACCGGGGAGTGCGAGCGACTGGACTCTCGCTGCGACGTGGACGGCGAGACCGGCGATGTCGTCGCCTCGGCGTTCGATCTCACCGGTATGGAGTCCGACGCGGATATCGATGCCGAGGTCGTGGAGCGCGGGGATGCGAGCGAGGGCTGCCCGAACCGCGCCGCTGGGGCTTTCAAAAACGGCAAGGACGCCGTCGCCGGTTGACTTCACGACCCGCCCTGTTTCGTGTTCGATCTCGCGTCGCGACGTGCGGTCGCGTCCGCTGTTGCGGGCTGAAGCGCTGGATCTCTATGTTGAGTTCGTGGCGGCGAGTTGATCGTCCACGGAACGGTTGGTTCGTTGGCGAGGTCGGGAAGCGCCTCACCGCTTCGAGCGCTGGACGCTCATCGTGGTTCGGGCCGACGAACTCGAAGCATGCTGCGATGGATGACGATGGGCATCCGGCGAGCGAATCAATCTGATGCCTGTCGATGAACGTCTCGACCATATTGCTGTCCCGTGTGTCGCAGCATCAACGACTTCGGGATCGCTGCGACCGCCGAGGGATTCCTCGAGAACAGTGTCGACGTCGAGACCGCGCAACAGAATCCTGACAGCGACGGGGATGTTCTCGGCGAGCTTGATCTTCAACGATCGACTGTGAGCGGAAACATTTCCTCGCGAGCCAGTTCGGCGCCATAAGCCGCTGCGGCGCGAACGGCTGCGATCGACAACGACGGGTACTGCTCGATGATCTGCTCGGCGGTCAGACCGTCAGCGACGCAGTCCAACACGACGCTCACCGGAATTCTGGTCACTTTGAGGCACGCCTGGCCGTGCGACACGGGCGGGTCGACCGAGATGAGATCCAGTTCGTCGGCGATCATGCACTGAAGTCTGCCGCCTCTGCGGTGGACACGTCGCACGACATCCCAGCGTTTTGTCGCTGATGCCCGCGAGCACACGTCACCTCCGCATGCGACATCGCGGCCGCTCGTGGCAGAGTTTGCCCAAGAAGCGGTGTTGGCATCACGGGGTCGCGGAACGCGGCTTCAATACGGGGCGTCCGCTCGCCGTGGCCAGGGATCAAGAACACCACCTGATTTTGATCGGGCCGCCCACTTGCCCGCTGTCCAGAGATCCCATCGATCGAGGATCTGCGGCTGGGAAGACGACCGTCATACAGGGAGCAACTCGCGTTGGCCGAAC
>JAYTRT010000406.1:0-5227 GCA_043746045.1 Actinomycetota bacterium
TCGTGAGCGAGCAGCATCGAGCGGAGCAGCAGGAGAGTGGATGGGACGCATTGACGTCCCGCTTCGATCGACATCGCACGATCGCCCACGCAATGGGCGGCCAGGAGCGCATCGATCGCCAGCACGCCAAGGGCGCGATGACTGCAATCGAACGGGTCCATGCGCTGCTCGATCCGGATACCTTTCGCGAGATCGGTACGTTCGCAGGACTGGCCATCGGTGCCCCTCGTGACGCACTGGTTGCGGGACACGGTCTGATCGATGGTCGACCGGTTCTGGTCGGTGCCGAAGATGCCACAGTCCAAGGCGGCTCGATCGGCTCGGCCGGTTCGTCGAAGCGGGCTCGGCTGGCAACACTTGCCCTGCAAGAACACGTGCCGCTGGTGATGTTGCTCGATGGAGCGGGGCATCGCGTCACGGCTGCGATGGAACGCCATCGTCCGGCACCGACCGACCTGGCGTTGCTGGTCGACCTGATCGGGGTGGTGCCGACGATCGCTGTCGTGCATGGTGCGTCTGCCGGTCACGGGGCGCTGACCGCTCCGCTCAGCGATGTCATCATCATGGTCGAGGGCCAGGGCCAGTTGTTCGTCGCAGGGCCCCCACTGGTGGCTGCCGCCACCGGTGAACAGATCGACAAGGAGTCGCTCGGTGGCAGCGACGTTCACCTCGCGTCCGGTGTGGCGCATCTCGGCGCCCGGGACGACGCCCACGCGCTGGCGCTCGTCCGTCGGCTGCTCGCACTCGATTCGCCGATCGAGCCGCGCGAACCGGGTGAACTGCGGTCGCTGACCGAGCTGATACCCGCCAACCAACGCTCGCCGTACGACATGGTCGATGTGCTCGAGGCGCTGTTCGATGCCGACTCGTTGCTCGTCCTGCAGGAGCGCTTCGGCGCTTCGTTGATCACCGCCTTCGCTCGTCTGCACGGCCACACCGTGGCCATCGTCGCCAATCAGCCCAAGGTGCGCGGGGGCGCACTCGATGCCGATGGCGCGGTCAAAGCCGAACACTTCATCGAAATGGCATCGGCGCGCAGACTGCCGCTCGTTCTCCTGGCAGACAATCCAGGCGTGCTGCCGGGATTGGCCGCCGAGCGCGCCGGGGCGCTGCGGGCGGCTGCGAACATGTTCGTCGCTCAACATCGTCACACCGGGCCGAAGCTGCAGGTGACGCTGCGCAAGGCGTACGGCTTCGGCAGCTCGATGATGGGACAGAATCCGTACGGGCACCAGACCGTGACGCTCGCCCTGCCGGACGCGACGGTCGGCGCAATGCCTGCCCGAGGTGGGGCTGATGCCATCACGGCCGACGCTTCGACTCGTCAACAGCTGGTCGAACTGGAACAGGGAGGTCCGTGGCGTCAGGCTGACACGATGAGCTACGACGAGGTAGTTCATCCTGATGACCTGCGGAATGCGTTGATCGATTCGTTGCGGCTTGCATCGAACCGGATCGACGTCGACCGACGATGAAGCGGCCGGCTCCCGGCTGGATCTATCTCAGTTCATTCATCGCGCTCGGCATCGCGCTGAGTCTGCTCGGACCGTCGTTGACGTATTTGCGCGAGCGTGCCCATGTGTCAACGGGCGAGATCGGCGTCCTGTTCGTCGCCCAGTCGCTCGGATACCTGATCGGCTCGTTGCTGATCGGTCGGCTGTACGACAGGGGCTTCGGACATCGGGCGTTGGCCGGCGGCCTGGTCGGCCTGGCCGCATCAGCAGTGTTCATCCCTCTCACCCCGTCGGTTGGGATGCTGGTGATACCGGTCGCGTTCATCGGAGTGTTCGCCAGCGTGATCGATGTCGGCGGCAACACCTTGGTCGTCTGGCACTCGCGCCGCTCTGGTTCGGTGCGGCTGTTGAACGCGCTGCATCTGTTCTTCGGAATCGGTGCGCTGCTGTGCCCGGTACTCGTCGACCGCTCGCTGGCGTGGAGCCACGGCCTGTCGTTCGCGGCGGGCGTCATCGCCGTCTACTCGCTCGTGATTGCCGTCGTGGTTGTGCTGCACGACGCACCCACCGACACTTCGCGCGGGCTTGCCGGGGCAACGAACTTCGGTGATGAGCAGGCGGGAGTTCAGACCCCCGTCCGCATCTTGCTCGTGATCTGCGTGTTCTTCGTCCTGTATGTCGGGGTCGAGATCGGTTTCAGCGGCTGGATCAAGACCTACGCCGAGGGAATTCATCTTCCGGGTTCGGGCTCGCCGACTTTTCTGAACACAGCGTTCTGGGTTTCGTTCACCCTCGGTCGGTTGTTCGCCGTCCTCCTCGGCAAGCGCGTCCGCTCGGGTCAGATGTTGGCGGTGTCGTGCGTGCTGACGGTGGGTCTGCTGATCGTGATGGCGGTCGCCGACGGGTCCCCCCTGTTCGTCTGGATCACCACCTCGTTGATCGGCATCGCGATGGCCCCTCAGTTCGCGACGATGATCGCCTATGCCGAAGAACGGATCACGCTGTCCGGGCGGGCGACGTCGTGGTTCGTCAGCGCCGCAGGGTTGGGGTCGCTGATCCTTCCGTTCGTCATCGGTCAACTGCTCGATCGATCGAGCGGACTGATGCCGGTCGCCGTTGGTTGCGCTGCGCTTCTGGCCACCGGCTGGCTGCTCGTCGTGCGCCGGTCGTTGAACAACCATGTGGGTGTTCCCCCCGAGCTCGTCCACGAACCGGTGCGCGCCTGAGCTCGGTCTGTGCCTCTGCTTCGGACTGTTGCTCGCGCGACGTCTCAGGGTGCGAGTTCGAGGAACGCGGGCGCTTCACCGCCGCCGTGGGCAGCGATGTTGGCGCCACTGACGTAGCTGGCCAGTGATGACGCAAGATAGACGCAGACGTCGCCGATCTCGCTCGGCATCGCCAGTCGACCGAGCGGGACGGTGGCCCCGACGGCCGCGATTCCCGCTTCGTCACCGTAGAACAGATGGGCCAGTTCCGTGCGGATCATGCCGGCGGTGATTGCGTTGACACGTACCTTCGGGGCCCACTCCAACGCCGTGGTCATCGTGTAGTTGTTCAGACCGGCCTTGGCCGCGCCATAGGCCGCTGTGGTGGGCGACGGACGCTGGCCGCACACGCTCGAGATGTTGACGATCGATCCGCCGTCGGGCTGTCGCTGCATGTGATGGTTGGCCTGCTGACTGCAGTAGATGGCCGCCAGGAGATTCAACTGGATCAACCGTTCGGTGATCCGCGGGGCGACTGTGGCTGTGTCGAACGGCGGTGAACCGCCGGCGTTGTTGACGAGCACATCGAGCCGGCCGTTGGCGGCAACCACTGCGTCGACCATCTCGAACGCTGCCGCTGCGTCGCGAAGATCCGCCGAGAAGAACTGCCAGCCGCGTGGCAGGTCATCGGCGGGCTTTCGTGCGCAGACCGCCACAGTCGCCCCGGCATCGTCGAATCGCGTGGCGATGCCGCGACCGACGCCCTTGGTGCCGCCGGTGACGAGCACCACCTTGCCTGCAAAGTCGATTGTCAGCGCCATGCGGGCAGCGTAGTCACTCGAATCTGACGGTCCGTCAGATACCAACTAAGGTCGCCGAGATGGGGATCACCACGAGTGTCGACGAGCGCGGCGTAGCCGAGATCGTCGTTGATTGTCCACCGGTCAACGCATTGACGGTGGCGGAATGGTTCGGTTTGGCCGATGCGGTGACGAGTGCCGGACGCGATCCAGCGACCCGTGCCGTCGTGCTTCGTTCCGAGGGCAGAGGCTTCAATGCCGGTGTCGACATCAAAGAAATGCAGAACACGGTCGGCTTCGATGCCTTGATCGGTGCCAACAAGGGGTGTTACGCAGCGTTCGCGGCGGTGTACGACTGTGCCGTACCGGTCGTCGCAGCGGTCAACGGATTCTGTGTCGGCGGCGGCATCGGACTCGTCGGCAATGCCGACATCATCATCGCCAGCGACGATGCGTATTTCGGGCTGCCGGAGGTGGACCGAGGTGCGCTCGGTGCGGCAACGCACCTGTCCCGCCTCGTGCCGCAACACAAGATGCGCGCGATGGTGTACACCGCCACGACGGCAACCGCGGCCGAGCTGCTGCACTACGGCAGTGTTCTCCAGGTGGTCCCCAAGGCCGAACTGCGCGATGCGGCGATGGCCGTCGCCCACTCGATCGCCGCGAAGTCACCGACGGTGATGCGCGCTGCCAAGGAATGCCTCAACGGCATCGATCTGTGGGACGTCAAGAAGAGCTACCGCTTCGAGCAGGGCTTCACGTTCGAGCTGAACCTGTCCGGTGTCGCCGACGAATTGCGTGACGACTATGCACACACCGACAAGTCCGGCACGAACAAGGCCGGCACGAACACGGCCGGCACGAACAAGGCCGGAGGCCGGTCATGAGCCGCGACAAGCGCATCACCGAGGACGACGCGGTCGCCTCGCTGTCCGACGGGATGATCATCGGCATCGGCGGGTGGGGGAGTCGGCGCAAGCCGATGAGTCTCGTCCGAGCCCTGCTCCGTTCACCGCTGAAGGATCTCACGATCGTGTCCTACGGCGGTCCCGACGTCGGACTGCTCGCCGCTGCCGGCAAGATCCGCAGGATCATCTACGGCTTCGTGTCCTTGGACTCGATCGCGCTCGAGCCGCATTGGCGTGCCGCACGCCAGGGTGGTTCCATCGCCGAACCGGTCGAGTACGACGAAGGCATGCTCCAGTGGGCGCTGTATGCCGGATCGCTGCGGCTGCCGTTCCTGCCGACCCGAGCTGGTCTCGGCTCGGGGGTGATGGACGTCAATCCGAACCTGCGCACGGTGACGTCGCCGTACGACGACGGCGAGGAGCTCCTCGCCGTTCCCGCGATCCGGCTCGATGCAGCGTTCGTGCACCTGAACCGCAGCGACATCAGCGGGAACGCGCAGTTCCTCGGGCCCGACATCTATTTCGACGATCTGTTCCTCGGAGCGTGCGAGCCGGGCCACCGCTTCCTCAGTTGCGAGAAGATCGTGGACACCGCAGACCTGTTGAAGGAGGGCTCGTTCCACACGATGCGGATCAACCGCAGCATGGTCGACGGGGTCATCGAGGCGCCCAACGGTGCGCACTTCACCACGTGCGAACCGGATTATGGCAGAGACGAGGCATTCCAGAGGGCGTACGCAACGGCAGCCGCCAACCCCGACGACTGGTCGGCGTTCGAGCAGCAGTTCCTCCGTGGTAGCGAAGCCGACTACCAAACGGCGGTTGCGCAGTGGCACGCCGCAGACCGCGTCCGCAAGAAC
>JAYTRT010000407.1:0-5226 GCA_043746045.1 Actinomycetota bacterium
ACGCCGACGTCGCCAACGCCATCGGAGCGGTTGTCGGCCGGGTGCGCGTCCACGTCGACGTCTACGTGTCGTCGCCCGAGCGGGGTCGGTTCCGCGTCCACCACCCGTCGGCGACGAACGATCTGGACGAGCTCGACCAGGCCTTGGCACTCGCTGACCAACTGGCTGCCGACGATGCCGGCCGAGCAGCCGTTCAGGCCGGTGCCGGCACCACCGAGGTGATCCTCGACCGGGTGGTCAACATCGCGACGGTCGAGGGCGACGACCTCTTCGTCGACGCGACCGTCACCGCCACGTCTTCCGGCCGCCCCCGCCAAACCCGCCAATGAAAGTTCTCCGAGCGTTTTCGACCCCTCAAGCGCGCTTTTGACCGCAAACATCTGCAAGCACTTCGGTCCGTCGAACGGTGCTTGCTTTTGTTTGCGGTCAAAAAGGCGCTTGAGGGGTCGAAAGCGCTCGCGAAAGTTTCTCGGCTCGGCTCGGCTCGGCTCGGGTGGGCCCCCCGGGGAAGGGATCAGTCGAGTTTGGTGTCGCTCAGGCGGCGAGCGGCTGCGACGACAGCGGTCTCGATCGATGACCGATCGGTCTCGCCGGGAAAGCGGTAACTCGGGCCGTGGCAGTGGATCGCGGCGATGATCTCGCCTTTGCGGTTGCGGACCGGGGCGGCGATCGAGCTGATCCCGACCTGCAACTCGTCGATCGTCCACGCGAACCCGTTCGTGCGGGCCTCGTCCAACCGCTTGCCGAGTTCGGTCGCAGTGGTGATCGAATGCTCGGTGAGTGCTTGCATGCCCGCTGCGGCGTAGGAGTGAACCCGCTTCGCGCTTTCGTTGGCGAGGAAGACGAGGCCTGACGACACCACGTGCAACGGTGTCCGCTCGCCGGTCCAGTCGCGGATCTGCACGGCGTTGTCGTTCTGGACGTGATCGAGGTACAGGACTTCATCGCCCTCGAGCACCGACAGGCCCGCTGTTTCGTGGACTCTGTCGACCAATTCGGAGAGGAACGGACGGGCACGTCCGATCAGCGTCGTGTCGTTCCCGGCGGCCAGGCTGCTGACCGTTGGTCCGATCCGATAGGTGACTCCGTCGTCCTGACGGATCACGGCCTCGAGGTTCTCCAGCGTCGACAGCAGGCGGGCCACGGTACTGACCGGGAGGGCCACGCGCCGGGCGACGTCGGTGATCCCGGCGGGTTCGGTGGCGACCGCCAGCATCACCGAGAAGGCGCGCTCGATCGACTGGATTCCTGAAGAAGCGCTGCCCATTCGGGTCAATCTACTCGTCGTCCCGATTCCATCGAATCGAGCAACGCCGGGACAAGTTCACGCTCGTCGTCTACCGGAACGTGTGCACGCCGGTCCGGCGAGACGAACATCCGGTAGCTCATGAACGTCGCCAGCATCGCGTGTCCGATGATCAACGCCCAGAAGTACCCCTCGACTCCGACGATGGTCATCGACGCTGCGGCCAGCAGCGGCCCGAATATCGCCCCGACCGAGTACGTGATCAGCAGCGCGGTGCTGGCAGCGACGACCTGTCCCGGTGGCAGCCAGTCGTGTGTGTATGCGTTGCCCAAGGCGTAGAGCGGAGTGCTGCAACCGCCGACACCGAACGCCAGGACGTATGCGGGCACGGTTCCCGCAACGACCACCATCAGCAGTGTGCACAGCACGATCGTCGCGATGCAGAGAACGACCATGACGAGTCGGCGCGAGACCCGGTCGCCGATGTAGCCGACGGGCAACTGGAACAAGACGGCGCCGGCGGTGATCGACCCGACGAAGATGCCGACCTGGGTGGCGCTGAGGCCGACTCGGGCGGCGTAGACGCTGGACATCGTGAGCAGACACCCCTGGGTCAGGCCGACGAGCAGAAATCCGATCACGCCCGACGGCACCGCTGCAGCCACGCTGCGCAACGACATGCCGCCAGCCCGGCTGTGGCGCACACCGGCGCCCTTGGTGACCACGATCAACGGGAGCCACGCAACAGTGGTGATCGCCCCGGCGATCGCGAACGAGATCCACGACGACGGTTCGGTCACGGTGAGGACCAGTTGTCCGGCCACCAGGCCCGCCGCAACGACGGCAACGTACAGCCCCATCACCTTGCCGCGAACGTCGTTGTGGGAGAGATCGTTGAGCCACGTCTCGACCACCAGATAGCAGCCGGCGAGGCAGAAGCCCGTCACGAATCGGAATCCGAGCCACGCGACCGGCTGGACGACCAGTCCGTAGCTGACGCTGGCGACGCCCATCCCCGTCGTGCATGCGGCGAACATCCGGCGACGTGAGAGAACCTCGAGCAGGCGGTTCATCGCAGGCATCCCGCACACGAAACCGACGTAATACATGGCCATCGCCAGCCCCATCACGCCGGCACCGATCCCGGAGCGCTCGGCCCTCACGCCGATCAGCGAACCGAGCAACCCGGTGCCCATCAGGGTGACGCCGATGCTGACCGTGATCAGGATCACCGCGTGCCGCGTCCGCGTCTGCGGTCGAGCCGTCCATCGCGTCGTCATGTCCTCACCCCCACGATCACCATCACCACATCATCGCTGCACGACTGCCCTGACTCCGTCATCATTTCCAGACACGTTGTATTGACCGGATCGACGGTCGGAGCGGGCAGAATGTCAAACGACACCGCGCGCCCCTCCTCCAGTCGTCTTCCACGATCTAGTCTTTTACCGTATCGTGGATCATGTAGCGTGGTTCACGTATCCCGCCTGGAACAGCTCACCCCGCAACACTCGCCAAGGAGACCTTCATGGCCGATGACGACATCGTTCTCGAAAATCTGAACGACGAGGATCTCGTCGCGCAGATGCACGACGACCTGTACGACGGCATGGGTCCCGAGATCAAAGAGGGTACGAACCTGTTGTTGTCGCGTGGGTGGGGTCCCGACCGGGTGCTCAACGACGCACTTGTCGAAGGGATGCGCATCGTCGGTATCGACTTCCGCGATGGGATTTTGTTCGTGCCGGAAGTGCTGTTGGCGGCGAACGCGATGAAGGGCGGGATGGAGATCCTGCGCCCGCTCCTGGCCGAGACCGGCGCCGAGCCGGTCGGCAAAGTCGTCATCGGAACCGTCAAGGGCGACATCCACGACATCGGCAAGAACCTCGTCGCGATGATGCTCGAGGGTGCTGGGTTCGAAGTCATCGACCTCGGCATCAACACCGATGCCGCCAAGTTCCTCGCCGCCCTGGACGAGCACAAGCCGGACATCCTCGGCATGTCGGCGCTGTTGACCACCACGATGCCGTACATGAAGGTGGTCATCGACACGCTGAAGGAGCTCGGCCGTCGCAACGACCAGATCGTGCTCGTCGGCGGTGCTCCGTTGAACGAGGAGTTCGGAACGGCGATCGGTGCCGACGCGTACTGCCGCGATGCGGCCGTCGCCGCCGAAACTGCCAAGACGTTGGTCCAGGCCCGACGCGCCAAGATCCGCGCCGACGCCCTCGCCGTCTGATCGGACGTCACCTGTGATGAAGCCGCTCGTCATCGCCTGCGGTGCGCTGGCCGCCGACCTACGCGCAGTCCTGCGCGCGGATGGCATCGACGGCGCGATCGACGTCCACTATCTGCCCGCCAACCTGCACAATCGGCCGGACAGAATCGTCCCAGCGCTGCGTCCGCTCTTGCGCGAGGCCACCGGGGCCGGCCGGTCCGTGTTCGTCGCCTATGCCGACTGTGGAACCGGTGGTCTGCTCGACGCGCTGTTGGCCGAGCACCCGGGCGTGCAGCGGATGCCCGGCGCGCACTGCTACGAGTTCTTCGCCGGTTCCGATGCCTTCGCGGCACTGTCCGAACAGGCACTGGGCACGTTCTACCTGACCGACTTCCTGGCCAAACACTTCGACGCGTTGTTGTGGAGCGGCCTCGGGCTCGATCGGCATCCTCAGCTGCGCGACACGTACTTCGCCAGCTACACCCGCGTCGTGCATCTCGCCCAGACAGACGACGCTGCCGTCACCGAGCGTGCCCGGCGTGCTGCGGATCGACTCGGCCTGGGTTTCGAACGTCGCTTCGTCGGTCGCTCCGGATTGAATCCGGTCGCGGTCTCGTTGCGTTCAGCATCGCTGAATGTCGGGTCCGCTGACGCCGGGTCGCGGCGCACGGAGGTACTCGTCTGATGGCGCGTCGTGGCGGCGGCAACGAACTGACCATCATCACCTGGCGCGACATTCCCGCGCAGGTCAACGGTGGCTCCGGTGACGGCAAACACCAGCGGATCCTTCCCCAGCGGTTCCAAGGCGCGATCGACCGGGCGGCGATGAAGGCCGGCAAGAAGACGTCGGGCGAGTACGTTGCCGAGTGGCGTCGCAAGAGCGTGCCGATGCCCGCCGACTTCGACGGCGACATCGAGGCCGCAGTGCTGGCTGAAGCCGACCGGCTCGAAGCCGAGTTCGACTCGGCTCGTCTGAAGATGTGGATCGAGACGGGCGGCTGGGATCCCGACCGCCCGGAAGCCGATCGTGTCTGACCGCCGCAGGAGCCCCATGTACATTCCACCGGCGCAGATCGCGGTCGAACCGGACGCAACGTGCACAAACCCAGAACGGATCACAACGAGATGACTGACACAATCCTGAGCTCCGCCACCCGAGAGGTCGTCATCGGGTGGGGCCGCCCGTTCGTCATGATCGGCGAGAAGATCAACCCGACCGGTCGCAAGTTGTTGGCCGAGGAGATGAAGGCGGGCAACTACAGCCGCGTCGAGAAGGACGCCCTCGATCAGGTGGCGGCCGGCGCGCAGATGCTCGACGTCAACGCCGGCATCCCGCTCGCCGACGAGCCGGCGATGTTGGCTCGCGCGATCCAACTCGTGCAGTCGATCACCGACGTGCCTCTGTCGATCGACTCGTCGATCATCGCCGCGCTGGAGGCCGGCCTTGCCGTCTACCAGGGCAAGCCCCTCGTCAACTCGGTCACCGGCGAGGAAGAGGTGCTCGAACGAGTGCTGCCGCTGATCGCCAAGTACGGCGCCGCCGTCGTTGCGATCTCGAACGACGAGACCGGTATCTCCGAGGATCCGGACGTTCGGTTCGAGGTGGCCAAGCGGATCGTCAACCGCGCCGCCGACTACGGAATCCCGGCCAGCGACGTGGTGGTCGACCCGCTCGTGATGCCGATCGGCGCGCTCGCCGGGGCTGGCCTGCAGGTGTTCAAACTCGTCCGCCGGTTGCACGAAGAACTCCACGTCAACACCA
>JAYTRT010000408.1:0-1585 GCA_043746045.1 Actinomycetota bacterium
GACAAGGCGGTGCGTCCGATCGGCCGTCTGTTGCGCAGGACGGGCCTGTCGCCGGACCACCTGACGATCCTCGGGGTGCTTGTCGCCGTCGGTGCCGCATTTGCGATCGGTGCGGGGATGCTCTACCTCGGGTTTGCGCTGGTGATCCTCGCGGCAATCCCAGATCTGCTCGATGGGGCCTTGGCCAAGGCGTCGAACCAGGCCAGCCAACGCGGGGCGTTCTTCGACTCTGTGATCGACCGGCTCACCGACGCGGTGATCTTTGCCGGCGTTGGTTACTACTACATGAACGGTCACGATCCTCGCCTCGGCATGATCCCGTTCGGCATTCTGGGATTCTCGTTGATCATCTCGTACGAGCGAGCCAAAGCCGAGTCGCTCGGGTTGGAGGCCAAGGGTGGCTTGATGGAGCGAGCCGAGCGGATCCTCCTCCTGGAACTCGGTCTGCTGGTCCATGTCATCCTGCTGCCGATCCTGTGGGTGATGCTCGCGCTGTGCGTCGTGACCGCCGTCCAGCGGTTCATCAAGGTCTGGCAGCAGGCTGCGGTCACGCCGCGCACGGCTGCGAAGATGGAGGTTCGTCGCATTCGGCGCCAGACCCGCCATGGTTCGTACACGCAGCCCTCGCCGACGCGTGTTCCCCGTCGACGCCCACCGAATTCCTGACCGGTCATGGTCGAGAGCGCCGCACGTGAACCGAAGTCGGCGCGTGAACAACTCACGGACAGCGCAACCGTCGGCGGGTACAAGCTCGGTTCACTGATCGCCCGGGTGATGCCGGGACCCGTGGCCGGCGTCACGGCTCAGATGATCGGGGTGTCGTTCAACGCCGGTATGCGTGACAAGCGAGTGATGATCGAACGTCATTTGCGCCGTGTCAATCCTCGGCTTCGCGGCATCGCGTTACGGCAGGCGGTGCAACAGGCATTCGACTCGTACGCCCGGTACTACGTCGAGAGCTTCCGTTTGCCGACGCTGTCGTCACGCGCCGTCAATGCTGGCTTCTCGGTGGAGGGCTACGACCAGATTCCAGCGGCGATCGCAGCCGGTACCGGCGTGATCCTCGCCCTGCCTCATCTCGGCGGCTGGGAATGGGCCGGGCGCTGGTTGATCGAGCGAGGGTTCAAGATGACGGTGGTCGTCGAGGCGATCGAACCCCCCGAGCTGTTCGAGTGGTTCGCCGACCTGCGCCAGAAATTGGGGATGACGGTGGTTCCGCTCGGCCCGGGTGTCGCGGGCACGATCCTCAAGGCGCTCCGCGACAACGAAGTCGTCTGTCTGCTGTGCGACCGTGACATCGACCGGAACGGCATCCCGGTCCAGTTCTTCGGCGAACAAACGACCTTGCCGGCTGGGCCGGCAACACTCGGTCTGCGAACGGGCGCACCCGTGCTTCCTGTCGCCGTGTACTTCACTGACCGGTACAACGGCCACCACGCCGTGGTCCGACCCGCACTCCCGACCCAGCGCAGCGGTGACGGTCTGCGCGCCGACGTCCACCGGGTCACCCAAGTGCTTGCGACCGAGCTCGAGTACCTGATCCGCCGCGCCCCCGAGCAATGGCACCTGTTCCAACCCAACTGGC
>JAYTRT010000409.1:0-1579 GCA_043746045.1 Actinomycetota bacterium
GAAGAGGATGAGGAACACCAAGAGCGCGACCGCCCCGATCAACAACCCGAACCGGGTCTTGGCCCGTCTCATCTCCTTCAGCGCGAGGAACATCGATCGATCCGGTCAATAGCCGGTCGGGTACGTCTCTGGTGGTTCGCGGCGATCCCAATGCTCGGACCGCTCCAGCGGTTCGAGCGCACGAGTCCGGTCGATGTGGATCACCACGTCGAATTGATCGGCGAGCCGTGCCGGGAAGTAGTGGCTCTGTCGCTCCGTCTCCGGGCGGTAGATCACACCGATCGCACGTTCGAGACGTGTCTGGGTGAGGATCGGGCGGACCGAACTCTCGCCGGTCGACAACCAGAACGCAGGCAAAGGCACCTCGTGCAGCAGCGCTTCATGACTTCCCGGCAAGGCCGGCCGCACATTGCGGCGACGCCCCGGCTCGCCCCAATCGGTCGCTGCGGTCACCGTTCCGTCGAACGTTGTCATGCCGATCAAGAGGCACTGCGCTGCGCTGAATCGCTCGCGCACCAGTTGACCGACGTTGAGTTCTCCGCGCGCTCCCATTCCCGTCGCGCGGGCATCGCCGATGTGCGAATTGTGCTCCCACACCACCACCTTCGCGGCACCGAGCTGACGGTCGAGATGAGCGATCGCCGCCTCCAACGTGGAGGCCATGTGGCGATCACGAAGATTCCATGACGACACCTCGGCCCGAAACATCTGCTGGTAGTACTCCTCGGCGTCGCGGACAACGCGGGCATTCTGCTCTGCGCAGAACTGTTCGTCCTCGGCGAGATAGCCATCTCGTCGAAGATACCGCTCCGAATCCTCGCGTAGCCGCATCAATTGGGCCACGACTTCGCGCTCGCACGGAATCGCTTCCCGGAACGCCAGCGCGAAGCCGTACGCCTGCCCGTCCGCCCCGACATGATCGAAACACGAGTAGCGCTGGCGGGCACGCTCGGCCTCTTTCGGGTCAACGACGTCCAGGTAGGCGACGACCGCCTCGATCGATGCGCGCAAGCTGTACAGATCGAGTCCGAGGAAGCGGGCTTTGGCCCCCGGCGCCCGGACGTTGTCGTTGTGCGCGCGCAACCAATCGAGGAACTGCATCGTGTCCACGTTCCGCCACATCCACGTCGGGAACCGCTTGAAGTCCGTGAGCGCCACCCTTGCGGTCGGATCCGTGGACAAACCCATCACGTAACGGTTGACGCGATACGCATCGGGCCAATCAGCTTCGACAGCAATGGCAGTGAAACCGCACTCCTCGATCAGCCGTCGCGTGATCCGGGCCCGCTCGTAGTAGAACTCGTGGGTGCCGTGCGACGCCTCACCGATGAGCACCACGCGACGATCCCTGGCAACCTCGATCAACTCGTCGTAGTCGTCCGGCCGGCCCCGCACAACATGGCCAGCTTGTTCGAGAGCACCTGCAACGCGTGACACCGTCGACATCGTTTCCACGTCCTCACCCTCCACTCCCGAGTCGTCCCGGTCCAGGGTCCAAAGTCCCAGCTGGGCTGCACCATCTCCGGGCTGTCGCTCCGACGCATTGCCGTCAGCAGACCGTCAGCGGACAACGATGACG
>JAYTRT010000410.1:0-1578 GCA_043746045.1 Actinomycetota bacterium
TTGCGCAGCATGATCTCCTCGGCCTCGACAGCCCGGTACTCGTCGGACTCGTGCTTGCGGCGCATCCCGTCGAACGCCGAGTCCAGGTCGCGACGCTGGTCGACCGGGTCACCGGTCTGGCGCAGTTCGTTGCCGCTCTCGTACTCCAGCGCTTCGATCCGGTCGCGGATTGCCGGGTCGGCGTGATCGCGTAGCCACGCCGGCGTTTCCATGATGTGCGCATCGGCGTCGTGGACGACGAGCCCGGTCGAGTTGTAGCTCATCTGCGAAGTCTTGCACTCCGCGAGGTCGTCCTCGACGCCGATCCGCACCGGCCTCACACGGCAGCGAGGTTGTAGTAGCCCTCGAGATCGGCGACGACTTGTGTTCCTTCGTTGACGAAGATGCACACCTTGCCGTCGTTGCCGACCCGAACCGGCGTGAGGTCCGCCTGATCCACACCGCTGATGAAGTTCAAGAACGACGCCAGCGGGCGCGGCTTGCCACACGGCCACGCCGTGACATATCCGGGGCCTGATGCTTCGGTGATCGTGACGTTGAGCAACACCGCGACCGCGTCATTCGGCACTCCGTTGGCCCCGGTCACCTGCACCTGCACGATGCTGCCTCGGTCGAGCGGCGCCTGCCGCGAGCCGACCACACCCGTTCCGTCGCGAGTGTCGAGTACACGCACCGGTGTCATGCCCGTGAAAGTCACGCCAGGTCCGGGCGAGAAGTAGCCCTGGATGTCGACGACGAGATTGGTCGCGACCGATGCGTAGAAGCAGACCTGACCGGTCGACGAGACCCTCGATGTCGCCAGGTTGGCAACCGTCGTGTTCGACGGATCGAAGTTCACGTTGGACACGGTTGGACGGACCCGGTCACACGGGAACACGGAGATGTATCCGGCGGTGGTCGCCCCCGTGGCAGTCACGTTCATCGTGATCGCGCGCGGATCGGTACCGGCGGGCACACCCCCGGCGCCGGGCACGGTGAAGGGCAGGATCTCGCCCGCCGCGAGCTCGCCGGCGGGACGCGATCCGAGGCCGGTGCCGTCCCGGGTGTCGATGATGCGGGCCGGATCGAGTTGGTGATACGCATAGCCCGGCACGGAGGCGAAGTCATCGGCGTACCAACCCGACAGATCGGCCACCAATTGCACCTGACGCGACGTGAAGAAGCAGACGCGACCATCCGTCCCGACCTTCGCTGTGACCTGGTTGGCGACGTCCACGCCGTGTTCGAAGTTCACGTTCGACGCAACCGGACGGGCGTTCCCGCACGGGTAGACGGCGATGTACCCCTTGCCCTCCGCCTGGGTCACCGTCACGTTCAGGACAACAGCCCCGACTCCCGTCGTCGGAACGCCGCCGACGCCGGTGACGATCAGTTCGGTGACCTTCCCGGCACCGAGCGGTCCGGGATGCTGGCCGGCTACTCCGGTGCCGTCGCGGGTGTCGAGGATCCGTACGGGATCGACGGGTGTGAATGTCCCCCGAATCGCGACAGCAGCAGACGCTGCGCCGGCAGACAGTCCAATGGCGGCAAACAGCGCTCCGCACGTTGCCGTGATCGAAACAAGTGTCCTGACTTTCA
>JAYTRT010000411.1:0-1576 GCA_043746045.1 Actinomycetota bacterium
ATCCTGTACGAGGTGTACGTACCGCGGGGGACGTGGTCGGGTTGGGCGCCGCACTGTCACGACGGCCGCGACGGATCCCCCTACCTGGAGGAGGTGTACTACTTCCGCCTCGATCCCGGCAACGGGTTCGTGATGCAGCGCAACTGGCGTGACGACGAGAACTTCGATGAACTGTTCGCGGCACGCGACGGCGAGGCCGTGCTCGTCACGAAGGGGTATCACTCCTCGGTCGCCTGCCCCACGTCGCACATGATGTTCCTGAACTACCTCGCTGGTGAGCTCTACGACACCGAGCGTAGGACCCCGCCCTGCTTCGATGCAGAGTTCACGTGGATCCACGACAACTGGGATCTCAACGCCTGGGAACTTCCCGTCGTGCAGGTGCCCACGTGATCTCGGAGCTCGCCGATCAGGACGGACGATTCTCGATCCTGGCGGTGGACCACCGCGATTCCTTACGTCACTTCCTGCGACCCGACGACCCAGACTCCATCACGCCTGAGGAACTCACTGCGCTGAAGATCGAACTCGTGGCGGGCGTTGCTGATCTCGCGACCGGCGTGATGCTCGAACCGGAGTACTCCATTCCTCAGGTGATCGACGCTGGAGCGTTGCCTCTGGGCGTGGGGTTCCTTGCGGCCCTTGAATCGCAGGGCTACCTGGACGAGCCGGAGAAGTCGCCGACGGCGATTCTGGACGGCTGGTCGATCGAGCAGGCGCAAGCCTCCGGTGCTGCCGCCGCGAAGCTGTTGCTGGCATACCGACCCGACGGTCGCCTTGCCGCAGAGCAGGAACGGATCGGCTGCGAGGTCGTGGCAGCCTGCCACGCGATCGGTTTCGCCATTGCGGTCGAGCCGCTCTTCTATGGCCTCGGACCGGGCGACGACCGCACCGCGATCGTCGTCGAGACTGCCCGCCGGTTCGCTGCAATGGGCCCGGACCTGTTGAAGCTCCCCTATCCGGGAACGCTCTCAGCGTGTGAGGAGATCACCGACATTGCGGCCATGCCGTGGGCAATTCTCTCAGGCGGCGGGTCGTTCGACGAGTTTGCAGATCAGCTGGCCGTGGCCGCTGGCGCGGGTTGCTCAGGCTTCATGGTGGGGCGCGCGCTGTGGGGCGAGGCGGTCAAGGCATCGCCCACAGATCGCCCGGCCGTCATCACCGAGCTCGTGCGTCCACGCTTTGCACGCCTGTGCGCCATCAACGCTCGCTGATGCTCACTCGATTTCACCGCCGCGTCGCGAACAACCGGCGATCACTGAACGGCCAATCTTGCCGCGAGTTCATCGACGGCCCAACGCTCGCGCAGCGCGCGAAGCGTGATGTCGACAGGCGACCGATCCGAGCTCTCGCCTTCCGGACGATTCCGATCGAGGTCACCGGGAAACGGATACCCCTCGGCACTTGCCGCGAGTACACGACTCGCGGCGTCTGCGCTCATGTCAGCGTTCAACAGCACTGGGTAGAGCGCAAGCACAACCGCTGTTCGATCGACGTTTTCCATCGCACGTCCGAGCGCAGAGGAGATCTGCAAGAGGTTCGCCATCCGCCGCACGTCGCTCGTTCGGTTCGTTCC
>JAYTRT010000412.1:0-15364 GCA_043746045.1 Actinomycetota bacterium
TCACTATGGCGAACGCAATCGATGTCGGGCTGCGCGGCGAGGCACGGCTCACCGTCACCGACGCCGACACGGCGATCAATCGTGGCACCGGTTCTGTCCCCGTGCTGGCGACCCCGTGCGTGATCGCGCTCTGCGAGGAGGCCGCGATCGCAGCGATCGGCGATCGGCTCCCACCGGGTATGACCACCGTCGGAATGCGGGTCCAGGTCGACCACCTCCAGCCAACCGCGGTCGGTCGGGTGGTGCACGCCGAGGCGGTCCTGCGGTACGTCGAAGGCCGCAAGATGATCTTCGCAGTGTCGGTCGACGACGATCGCGGCCTCGTCGCCGCCGGCAAGATCGTGCGTGTCGTCGTCGACATCGAACGGTTCATGGCCAAGACCGTCTGAGACCCGGAGGATCTCGACGTCGACGACGCCGGGTGACATGAACGAGATCTGGTGGGGCGGTTTCGCTGGAGTCGACCACCTAGAGTTCAGGCTCGTGTCACAGCCAGCCGAGATTCAGCCCTCGAAGCTGCGCGCCGCCCTGCCGTGGGGTCGCGAGATCGTGGTGATCGGTGTCGTCTACCTCGTCTACAGCTTCGTGCGCAATCAATTCGGCTCCGCCACCCTGGCAGTCGGCGCCGAACCGACCCAGGCGTTCCACAACGCCCTGGACGTGATCAGGCTGGAGAAGTCACTCGGTTTGTTCCACGAACAGACCATCCAGGGCTGGTTCATCGGCACCCGCTGGATCATCCAGTTCTTCAACATCTTCTACGGCACAGCGCATTTCGCCGTCACGCTCGGATTCCTGATCTGGCTGTTCATCCGCAAGCGTGAGGCATTCGGGCGTTGGCGCACGACGCTGATGGTCACGACGGTCCTCGCCCTGGTCGGCTTCGCATCGTTCCCCCTGATGCCACCGCGTTTGTTGAACGCCTACGCTCACGAACCGAACTGCGTCAAGAACGACACAGTCGAAGCCACCAACGATGTCGTGTGCTATCGGTACGGCGGTGGTGAACTCGCCGATTCGTTGCCGAACAAACCGCAATATCACTTCGTCGACACGCTGCGAACTGTCGGTGGGTTGTGGTCGTTCGACTCGAAGAAGCTCGATGCCGTCTCCAATCAATACGCTGCGATGCCCAGCCTGCACATCGGTTGGAGCACGTGGTGCATGCTCGTGGTGCTCTCCGTCACCAGGAAGAGTTGGGCGAGGGCGCTCGCGATTGCCTACCCGTTCCTGACCCTCACCGTCATCGTCGCGACGGCCAACCACTACATCATCGACGCTGTCGGCGGTCTCGTGATCCTCGGCGCCGGCTACCTCTTCGCCGCAGGTCTCGATCGCCTGTACGCGAAGCGTGCAGAATCGGCCCGCAGCCACCCGACAGACCCACCGATGGACGTGGTCGATGTCGTCACCGGCTGACAGCCAGGTCGACGCCACCTTCTCTTCCGGGCGCTCAGCGTCGAAACATCGGCCGACGGCGGGTCAGGTCACGATCGTCGCCGCGGTGGCGCTGGTACTCCACGGACCTGCCCTCGTCCGGAAGGCGGCATTGAACAGCGACGAGGCGACAATCGCCGTGATTGCGCGGATGATGCGCCACGGGGCACGTCTGTACACATCAGCGGTCGATCGCAAACCCCCCGGAGCATTCGTCGTCTACAGGTTGCTGGAACCGCTGTTCGGCTCGTGGACATTGGCCGCCGGCCGCTGGGTCGCCCTGCTGTTCAGCGTGATCGCGATGTGGTTGCTGGGCTTCGAAGCCAATCGCCGCTGGCCCGACGTCTCGCCGTTCGCCGTCGCACTGATCGGCGTGATCGCGTTTGCGTTGCTCCCCGCCGAGGACTCGCGTGCCGTTGGATTCGAGCTCCTGGCAACCCTTCCCGCCGTCGCCGCGTTCGTTCTGGGTGCTCGGCGACGCTTCCTCCTCGCCGGCATCGCGCTGGGGATCGCTGCGTTGTTCAAGCAGCCGATGCTCCTCGGCGCCGTCCCGCTCGCCGTCCAAGTTCTGTTCGTCCGCAACAGTCCTCGCGAGGACCGTTGGGTTCGGCGGCTGCTCCTGCTCGGCATGACCGGGCTCGCAACGGCGGCCACCGTCCTGGCCGGGCTGATTCCGTTCGGACTTCGGAACGCATGGGGCTGGTACGCCGGTGTCGGCGACAACTATCTCGGCGGGACTCACATCACGTCCGTGCTGATCGTCACCCTGGAACAGTTGGGCTCGTTCGCCGGGTTGACGATGGGGTTGCTGATCCTGGCCGTGTACGGCGCGTTCAGCGGGTCCGCCGGGTCCGGTCGGGGGGCGGGCGCGCCACGGCGGCCTCAGCTCGACATCGTCGTATGGCTGGTGGCCAGCCTGCTCGCCACCGCGATCGGCCTGCGGTTCATCCTGCACTACTTCGATCAGGTGCTCCCGGCACTGGTGCTGTGCGTCGCGCCGGTCCCGGCCGATCCCAGACGGTTGTTCGCCCGGCAACGATGGCTGCCCAGATTCGCGCTGCTGTGGCTCGTCGGTGGTGTGGCGTTCAGCGCCTGGACGCTGTTCAACCCGAACCTGTTCCACGACCTCCCACGGGTCGACCCGGTTGCCCGCGCGATCGATGCCCTCACAACGCCCGGCCAGCGCATCTTCGTGTGGGGCCAGGCACCTGAGATCTACTGGACCAGCAACCGAGATCCGGCGACGCGATACCCGCACATCGCATTCATCACCGGTGTGACACCGAAACGGCCCGGCGTGCCGGCGTATGTCCTCAGCAAGAAGGGAGCCGCCGCGATACTTCTGGGCGATCTGGAGCGGAATCGACCGGCCCTGATCGCCGACGCAGCGATCGAAGCAGTGCGCGGCGGTGACCGTTACCCGCTGGTGACCAGCCCGATCGCTGCCTGGGTCGCCGCGAACTACTGCGAAATCGAGGTGGTCGACAGCATCCGGCTGCTGTCGCCCTGCCGCCCGTAGGAACGCATCACACGCTGGAAGCCAGTGAAGCGCCCGGTGACACCGAGGAGAACGAGCGCCGCTGCCCACCCGAGGATGGCGTCGAGCACCCAGTGGTTGCCGGTGACGACCACGCAGAACAGGATCATCGCTGTGTGCAACGGCCCGAGAACACGCCATCTGTGGCCCTTCGCAAACTGCCACCACACCACCCCGACCCACATCGCAAAGCCGCAGTGCAGGCTGGGCATTGCCGCGAACTGATTCGTGAACGAGTTCACAGAACTCGGCAACGACGACCACGGACCATGGAATTGGACGAGCGTGTCGATGATTCCGATCGGACGCATCGAGAGATTCTGCTCCAGAATCCGTCCTCCCCATGGGCCACCGGCGTCGAGCAGCCGCGGTGGCATCAGTGGGTACATGCGGAACACCACGAGCGCGACGCCAAGTTGCAAGAGCAGGGCCGCAACCCACTGCCACGCCGCTGTCCACGGCGCCTTCAGCAGCACGAGGATGAGCAGGCCGAGGGTCATCCACTGGTGTGCCCACGAGTAATACGCGTTGGCGAAGCGGATGATCAGACCGTGGGAGAGGAACATGTTCTGTAGGCCCTGCTCGATGTCCAGCCCCAGCACATGTTCCACTTTGAGAACGGTCAGTGCGTGTCGGAACGGCTGGACCGGCAGCCCGCGGACGAAGACGTCGCGGCCGGCACCGACGCGAAGGTGCCGGTACACGCTGTAGATCGCGAGCGACCCGACCACGGCCAGTAATCGCAGCGCGAGCGTCCGTCCTCGCGGCCAACCGGACGAAGTCGCTGTCGGTTCAGAGGTTTCGACCACCCCTGTGACGAGGTCGAGGTCATCGGTCTTCAACGAGATGGCTTCCAGACTAGGACCTTTCATCCCGGCGTCCCTACCTCATCTGCCTGGTCCCGAGACCCGAGCCGTTCGACACCAATACTCTGCCGCCGCCCCGACGCCAGTATCGTGACCTCCGTTATGACGCTCGAGTCGATCTGCCAGCCGGCTGATCTCCGCAATCTCTCGTATCCCGAACTGGACGATCTCGCCGGCGAGATCCGCGACTTCGTGGTCAACGCGGTCGCCGAGAATGCCGGCCATCTGGGTTCCAACCTCGGCGCGGTGGAACTGACGTTGGCCCTCCACAGGGTTTTCGAATCACCACGCGACGCAATTCTGTGGGACACCGGCCACCAGGCGTACGTGCACAAGATCGTGACCGGTCGACGCAAGATGTTCGAGCAGCTGCGCAAGGCCAACGGCCTGTCCGGCTATCCGAGTCGCGAGGAGAGCCCGCACGACTTCGTCGAGAACAGCCACGCCAGCACCGTCTTGTCGTACGCCTACGGGATGGCGGTCGCGCGCGATCTCGGGACCGACGGCGACCGTCGGCACATCGTGGCCGTGATCGGCGACGGGTCGATGACCGGAGGAATGGCCTACGAGGCGCTCAACAACATCGGACACAGCAAGCAGCGCGTGATCGTCGTCCTCAACGACAACGGCCGAAGCTACGCGCCGACCATCTCCAACCTGACGTCGGCCCCCGTGAGCGCACCGGTTCTGCCTCCGTCGGTGATCGGCACCGAGTCGATCGACGGTTCGAATTCACCGTTCCGGATCACGGAGAAACTCAGCCACGGGCTCACCAACATTCGTCTCAACCCGACCTATGTGCGGCGCCAGCGGAGGATCGAGCGATTCCTGCGTGACCTCCCCGTCGTTGGCCAGCAGGCCGAGAAGGGCATGGAAGCGTTCAAGGCCGCCGTACGCGAGTTCCTGCAGCCGACGTCGTTCTTCGAAGCACTCGGCGTGCGCTATGTGGGTCCGGTCGACGGGCACGACATCGAGGCACTCGAAACGGCGATGCGCAACGCCGTCGAACTGTCCGCCGAAGGTCCGATCTGCATCCACGTCCTGACCCAGAAGGGTCGCGGCTATCCACCGGCCGAAGACGACGACGAGAAGCACCTGCACGATGCGCCGATCTTCGACCCGAGCATCGGGCCACCGAAGTTCCTGCCCACCGGATACACCCAGGCGTTCGCCGAGGCGATCATCAAAGAGGCCGACGCCGACCCGCGTATCGTCGCGATCACCGCTGCGATGCCCGGTCCAACGGGTCTGATCCCGTTCGAGACTCGGTTTCCTGACCGGTTCTTCGACGTCGGCATCGCCGAACAGCACGCCGTCACGGGTGCTGCCGGTATGGCGATGGGTGGTCTGCGCCCGATCGTCGCGCTGTACTCCACGTTCTTGTCGCGAGCATGGGATCAGGTCGTCTACGACGTCGCACTGCACCGCCTCCCGGTCGTGTTCTGCCTCGACAGAGCCGGCATCACCGGTCCCGACGGTGCGAGCCATCACGGCGTGTACGACATGGCGTTGTTGTCGAAAGTTCCGGGCATGCGGGTTCTCGCCCCGTCCAGCGCACAGGAACTGCATGTGATGTTGCACGACGCAATGTCCCTGGCCGACGAAGGCCCGGTCATGATCCGCTACCCGCGTGGCGATGCCCGTCAGGTCGGCGAGCACGAGGTCGGCACCGGCCTCCTCGCCCGCAAGCTCCGCTCAGCCGCTGATCCAGCACAGTCGGTCTGCGTCCTCGCGATCGGCAAGATGGTGGCTGCGGCGGAACGAGCGGCGGAGCGGTTGTCCGCGAGCGGCGTCGACATTGCCGTATGGGATGTCAGGTCCTGCGCCCCGTTGGACCGCTCGATGATCGCCGATGCCGCCGCACACCGCTGCGTCGTGACCATCGAGGACGGCATTCGCGAGGGAGGCATCGGAATGACGATCGCCGATCAGGTTCACGACCTCTCGCCGACCACGTTCGTCGAAGTGCTCGGCATTCCCACCCGCTTCATTCCGCAGGGCAAGCCGGAGCACATCCTCGCCCAGTTCGGTCTCGATGCCGACGGCCTCGTGGCCAGCATTCACGGCCTTCCACAGCTCGACCGTCCACAGCACGACTGACATCGGCGGAACGATGACATCCGAGACGAGCCTCTCCGACCTCGCCCCTGAATTGGCGTTCGCCCGGGCGCTGGCCGACGTCGCCGATGCGATCACCCTGCCCTTCTACGAGAAGCGCGAGTTCGTGGTCGATCGCAAACCCGATCGCAGTGAGGTCACGATCGCCGACCGCAACACCGAAGCCGCGCTGCGGTCACGTGTTGCAGAGTCTTTCCCCCAGCACTGCTTCTTCGGTGAGGAAACTGGCGTATCAGGACCGACCGACACACCGTGGAAGTGGATCGTCGATCCGGTCGACGGGACAAGCAACTTCGTACGCGGCGTGCCCGTGTGGGCGACGTTGATCGCATTGACGCACGCAGACGTCGGGCCAGTTGTCGGTGTGGTCTCGGCACCGTCGATGAATCGTCGATGGTGGGCTGCGAAGGGTCATGGCGCCTTCGTCAACGGGCAGCCGATCCGGGTCTCGACGATCGATTCGCTGCACGACGCTCAGGTCTGCGTCACGTTCAGCGCTGGTTGGGACGAACTCGGGCTGACCAGCCGCTTGGTGACGTTGCAGCAGGCGTCGTATCGGGCTCGCGGGTTCGGCGACTTCTGGCAGCACATGCTCGTCGCCGAAGGCGCGATCGAGATCGCCGTCGACGCGATCGGTGTGCAGCCTTACGACCTCGCTGCTCCCCAGATCGTCGTCGAAGAGGCCGGTGGAACGTGGACCGATCGGCTCGGCACACGGACCTACGAACAGAACTCAGCCGTCAGTTCGAACGGGCTCATGCATCGCGACGTGATCGCCCGCATCAACGGCTGATAGCTCCTTCCACGAGCAGCTGTTCGAGACACGGCACCACCGGGTTGTCGATCCAGACGGTCTGGTCCGCCGGCATGTGCCCGCGGAGGACGAGTCGGTTCATCACCCGCACTACGATCGCGCAGTATCGGGCAGCGGCGAAGACTTCGTACCAGAGAGTGTCACCGACGGTGCGACCCGACAGCTGCTCGTACAGTGCCGTCTGTTCGGCACGGGTCGGCTCGCCGACGAGTCGCTCCACGCCCGATGTCTCGTGCGCCCAACGGTCGAACATCAGCCACCAACCGAGATCGATCTCGGCGGGTGCGATTGCGGCGGCCTCGAAATCGGTGACGCAGGCCGCCCGGTCCTCGTGCCAGATCACGTTGCCGGGTCGAGGATCTCCCCAGCACAGCGAGGGCTCCGGTTCTGGCGGTCGGTTCTCGTCGAGCCACTGCCAGGCCCGCTCGAGCGGGGGATGAATGCGGCCGTTCAATTCCCGGTCTGAATACGCGCGCCACAACTCGGACTGGCGCGCGATCGATGGCGTCGCGCCCTCGGTCAACCATTGCAGCCCTGCCTGACGCCAGTCGATCGCGTGGACGCCGGCCATCATCCGCACGCCGTCGTCGATCATCGTGCGCCGCGATTCAGCGGAGATCTCGGTGAAGAATCCCTCGAGGGTGTACATCGGCGACTCGATCGGTACGACGCCGTCGACGAATCCCATCACGAAAAACGGCGTGCCCAGCACCGACGGGTCGGGTTCGTAACCGTAGAGCGGGGCGATCGGGACGCTGATCGCGGCGCGCCTGCTCGCGCCCGCCGTGATTGCCTCCATGACGCGGTATTGGATTTCGATCTCGATTTCGATCCCGGGGACCTGGGTCGGGTACACAGGTGGATCGGGGGTCTCCTTGCGCAGAACGAATCGCTCTGCATGGTCTGTTTCGCCAGCGATCCAGGTTGCCGACAGGATGCTCGTCTCAGCCGAGAATCCGCTGCCGGGCTTGCCATGCAGCTCGAGGTGCAGGTCAGACGCACCGGTGAGGCGGGGCTGCAGCCACGCCTCGAGGGCGCGCAAGGATGGGCTCGAGTCGTCGGTCGTCACCGCCATGTTCTACAACGATGGGACCCGATCTGATCAACTGTGCAGATGGCCGGTCTCGTCGTCCGCAATGCAGTGACGATCGCGACGGTGACCGGTCCGACGACAGGGAGAACGCGATGACGATTCCAGTGCTCGATCTCGAGATGTACCTGCGGCGAATCGAGGCAGACGCAACCCTGCTCTCTGGCGCAGCGGGCCACGCCGGGCTGGACGCCTCGATACCGACATGCACCGACTGGGTGATGCGCGACCTGTTGCTGCACATCGGCGAAGTCCATCGGTGGGCCGCGAACATCGTCTCGTTGGCCGTCATGCGTCCGGCGGAGCTGCCACCCGAATTTCTCGGCCCGCTTCCGGACGATGACAATCTCGTCGACTGGTTCGACACCGGTTGGCAAACGCTCGTCGAGACGTTGCGCGCTGCGCCCGAGAATCTCCGATGTTGGACCTTTCTCACCGACGCAGCGGCCCCCGTGTTGTTCTGGGCGAGACGCCAGACGTTCGAAACCGCGATCCATCGGGTCGATGCCGAATCTGCGGTGGGGCCGGTGACGCCGTTCCCGACGGACTATTCGGCCGACGGGCTCGACGAGCTCCTCACCGGGTTCTTGCCGCGTCGGCACACCCCGCTGCGCTCGGCGACGCCGCTGACGATGGGGGTGAGTCTGGTCGACGACGCTCACACCTGGCACCTGACGATCAGTGACGGCCCGGTGGTCGCCGATCGCGTCAGCCGCCCGGCGGACTGCGCCGTCAGTGGTCGGGCGTCGGACGTCTATCTCGCCCTGTGGAACCGTCAGGGCACGGAATTGCTGACGATCGATGGTGACCGGTCAGTGCTCGATTTGTTCCGCGAGAACGTCACCATCCGCTGGTCGTGAATCCGCCGGCATGCGCATGCCGGTTGCCTTGGGATCGCCACGTGACGAATTTCCGCCTACGGCCGGCGGCCCGCAGCGAGCAGCCAGCAGCAGCAGCCAGATGGATGCAGCCGACCGACCGATTCGGCCCTTCTGAATCCCCACGTGACGATTCCGGAACGACTCGCCCCGACCTGACTGCGGTTACGTCACGTGGCGATTCCGGACGACACACCGAACTGACCGGGGTTACGTCACGTCGCGATTCCGGTGTCGGCGGACATCGGATTCTGCCCAGCGGCGGCCATGTGGGACTGCCCACTGATGGCCATTCGACCGCTGTCAGCGATTGGCATCCGGACGTTCCGAACCGATACATACCGGCACGTCGGGGCACGCAACGTCACGCGCACAAAACGCGAGCGATAGCGATCGTTCCCGCGGACGCTGTGCACATGGCCACACCCGGTGTAGCGGATCGCGCACGGTTGAAATTGCTGCTCGACACCCTGTGCGGTTTGCCACACCCAGTGTGGGCAACCTCACTCGAACTGACACGGTGAGCACCAGAACGGCACGTCTCCGCGTGCCCCATACCGCCGGAGACCCGGCCAGCAACCGACCAGTCAGACCTCAGCGATTCATCACGCAGAGCGCTCACCTCGACGACGGATCTGTTGGCCACCAGCGGGCACTCTCTGCTGGCCACCGACATTCCGGACGGCACACCGACCTGACCGCGGTTACGTCACGTGGCGATTCCGGACGGCACGCCGGATCGACCGGTGTTACGTCACGTGGCGATTCCGGACGGCACGCCGACCTGACCGCGGTTACGTCACGTGGCGATTCCGGAGTGGGGGCGACCGAGCGCTGGGGCCCGCTGCTCAGCTCCCCAGTCGACCACGGACGGGGTCGAGCGGTCTGTCCATCCAACACCTCCCGCCGAAGCTCGTCCTCCGGAACCGAAGCCGCCGAAGCCACCGACCGAACAATTCATCGATCGAACAGCTGCTCAGTGGTAGAAGGGCTTCTCGCCGCTGGCGTGGTCGGTCAGATCCTTGACGCGATCGATGCCCTCGATTTGGTCGACGAGCGTCGTCTGGACGCCTTCGAGCATCGTCATCCGGCTCATCGAGCAGCCATGGCAGCCGCCACCCATCGTCAGATACGCCGTGCCTTCGGTGTCGTGACCGACATAGGTGACGAAACCACCGTGCGAGGCGAGCGCCGGATTGACCTCGGCCGAGATCACGCTTTCGACCTCCGCCGACAGCGGATCGTCGTTGACCAGACCCTCGATCGTGGGTGCGGCAGGCTTGTTCGGATTGCGAATCACGAGACCCTGCGACTCGGTGAAGTCCAGCGTGGCGTTGGCGAGCAGATCGAGGTCCTTGGACGGGATGATCACCTTCATGCCATCGTGCGTGCGAACTTCATCCGTGAACGCCGCCTTGGTGACGATCTCGAACGACAGGTCGTAGCGGAAGTCTTCGCCGGGCGCGCTGATGATCTCGAGCCGCAAGCCGAGGCGATCGGTCTCGGGTTCCTGGTCACGCATCGCCACGATCTGCTCGTGCGCCGCAGCCGTGATCGAAATGATCGTGTCGGACTCGGTCGAGGCAGCTGCGCTGAACGGAGAGGTGGTTGTCACGACGAAAAGGCTATCGGGCCCGCCCGGGTGTGGCGTCAACCGCCACCGTCGCATTCGATGCGCTGCCCGGTGACGTACCCGGCGCCCTCGCTGCACAGCCAGAGCACGACGTCGGCGACATCGTTCGGCTGGCAGACCCGGCCGAACGCTGCGTCGTGATCCAACGAACGGAGGTCGGTCATCTCGGGCCGACCGGTCATCGCCCGTGCCAGGCGAACACCCATCTCGGTTTCGACCAACCCCGGAGCGACGATGTTGACGTGGATCCCATGCTGTCGCTCCTCCTTGGCCAGCGTCAGGGCGAGCGCCTCGAGCGCGGCCTTGCCCATGTTGTACGGACCGCCGTTGGCCGCCATCCGTGATGTGGCCACGGACGAGATCATCACGATGTCCCCCCGACGACGTTCACGCATCGACGGCACGACGAGCCGGCACAGGTGGTGGGACCCGAGCGCGTGGGTGGCAACGACGCGCTGCATCTCGGCCGGGTCGGTGTCGACAACGGACTGGCCACGTGAAGCAATACCGGCGTTGAGAACGAGGATGTCGATGTACCCGAAATCGGCGATGACGGCTTCGACCATCGCACGGTCGGCTTCCGCGTCATCGATCGACGCCGCGTACGCCCGTGCCGATCCGCCCGCCGCAGTGATGCCATCGACCGTGTGGTGTGCTGCGTCACTGTCGCGTCGGTAATTGACCGCGATGGTCGCGCCGTTCGCAGCCAACATCTCTGCGATCGCTTTGCCGATTCCACGGCCACCGCCTGTCACCAAAGCGACCCGACCGGCCAATTGGCCACCGTCCACGACTGCGCTGTCACTCATCTGCTCATACCCCCGCATCGACGTGTCTGTGCCAACCTTGCCAGATGCAAGAAGGCAGCCGAAAGGCGATCATCGCAGCGTTCTTCGCCAACCTCGGCATCGCCGTGGCGAAGTTCGTGGGCTTCCTGCTCACCGGGTCAGCCGGTCTGCTCGCCGAAGCCGGCCATTCGTTGGCCGACACCGGCAACCAGGCCTTGTTGATGCTCGGCGG
Source organism: Actinomycetota bacterium (assembly GCA_043746045.1). GTDB lineage: Bacteria > Actinomycetota > Acidimicrobiia > Acidimicrobiales > Ilumatobacteraceae > WLMZ01. The sequence goes on from JAYTRT010000412.1 coordinate 11,394, forward strand.
CAAACGCGCTCGACGTCGGGCCACCGAGCGGCACCAATTCGGGTTCGGTAACGAGCGGTACTTCTGGGCGTTCGTGGTCGCACTGGTCCTGTTCAGCATGGGCGGCCTGTTCGCGCTGTACGAAGGAATCCAGAAGCTGATCCACCCGCATGTCGCGGACAGCCTCGGTATCGGCATCGGCATCCTCCTTGCCGCTGTCGCACTCGAATCGTTCTCGCTGTCGACGGCAGTGCGCGAGGTCAAACATGTCAAGCCGGCAGACATGTCGTACTGGCGTTTCGTCCGCACCGCGAAGCAGCCCGAACTCCCGATCGTGTTACTCGAAGACGTCGGCGCCGAGATCGGACTCGTGTTCGCGCTGTTCGGTCTGTTGATGAGTCACTTCACCAAGAATCCGCGGTGGGACGCGGTCGGTTCCGTCGCGATCGGAATACTGCTCGTGATCATCGCGATCATCCTCGCGATCCGGATGAAAGCGCTGCTGATCGGCGAATCGGCATCGCAGGCCGACCAGGACCAGATCATCGACGCGCTCACCTCCGCGGCGAAGGTCGAGCGCGTCATCCACATCCGAACCCTGTATTTCGGACCGGAGGAATTGATGGTCGCGGCCAAGCTCGCGTTCGCAGCCGACATGACCGTTGCCGAGTTGGCGGACGCCGTCGACGCCGCAGAAGCGGCCGTTCGTCTCACGGTTCCGAGTGTCGGGCTGATCTACATCGAGCCCGACCTGTACCGCGTGACGGCATGAAGCCGCTACCGTTGCATCAACTACACGGGGAGCTCGCAGGTTCGGCGGGCTGAGAGGGTGCTTGCCGGCGCCGACCCTTCAACCTGATCTGGGTAATGCCAGCGGAGGGAAGCGCAATCATGGCGCAGCAGTTCGAACAACCGAGCGGACCCAGGATCCAAGGACCCGGCACCCAAGGACCCGGCAACCAAGGACCCGGCAACCAAGGACCCAGGATTCGAGAACCCGACGACCTCGAATCCCGATGGGCCATCATCGTCACGGGTGGCTCGCCGCTCGCCGACGGTGCCGTTGGTCGACTCCCGGCCAACCGTTTCGTGATCGCGGCTGATTCCGGCCTGGACCACGCCATCGAGGCGGGCATCCTGCCCGACCTCGTCGTCGGCGACTTGGACTCGGTCAGCGCCGCGGGCGTGGCATGGGCACGCGAACGAAGGGTTCCGATCGAGGTCTATCCGACCGACAAGGATCTGACCGACACTCAGATCGCCCTCGGCGCAGCACTGTCGAGACAATTTCTCCACCTGTTGCTCGTCAGCGGTGGCGGTGACAGGATCGATCACTCGATCAGCGCGATCACCGCACTCGGCCATCCGTCCCTCGGGCAGTGCAAGTCGGTCAGTGCCCTGTGGGGTCGATCGCGAATCCACGTCCTCCACGCTCCCGGCTACTGGGAGTTCGGCCTGCCACCTGACACGACCTTCTCGCTCCTGGCCCTGCACGGCGAATGCAACCGGGTGACGCTGTCCGGTGCGACCTGGCCACTTCGCGACGCGACGATCGAGCCAGGTTCGAGTCTCGGGGTCAGCAACGTCGCCGTCGAGCAATTGCGTCTTTCCGTCGGCGCCGGAGTGCTCACCCTGATCGTCCCCAATCACCTGCCCGGAGCAACGACATGAACCGACCGCTGAAATCCATCGGGGCGGCGATCGTCATCGCCATCGCCGTCGCTGCCTGCGCCAGCAGCAAGAGCGCAACGCCGGCTGCATCCAGCACCGCATCCGCTGCGTCCAACCCGACATCGACCCTGACATCGAGCCTGACATCGAGCCTGACATCGAGCCTGACATCGAGCCCGACATCGAGCCCGACATCGAGCCCGAAACCGATCACCGAGACACTCACGCTCGTCGCCTACGACTCGTTCTCGGTCGACCCGTCGGCGTTCGCCGCTTTCACCACAGCGACCGGCATCAAGGTCTCGGTCGTCACCGCCGGCGACGCCGGCGCAATGCTGTCCAAGGCCGCGCTCACCGCCGGCAACCCGGAAGGTGACGTGATGTGGGGCGTCGACAACACCCTGCTCTCGCGCGCGCTGGCGAGCAAGGTGTTCGAGCCGTACACGTCACCAGACCTCGGCGTGCTCGCCGCCGACGGCACCGCGTTGGTGCCAGGACACGAGGCGACGCCGGTGGACGAAGGCGACGTGTGCATCAACTACGACATGGCCTGGTTGAAGGCTCACGACCTCGCCGTGCCGATGTCGCTCCGCGACCTCACCGATCCGAAGTACAAGAACCTGCTCGTCGTCGAGAACCCGGCAACCTCGTCGACCGGCTTGGCGTTCCTGTTGGCGACGATCGCCCAGTTCGGCGATTCAGCAGACGCGGGCAGTGGGTGGAAACAGTTCTGGAAGGACCTGCGCGCCAACGGCGTGGCGGTCGTCGACTCATGGGATGTCGCCTACCAAGAGCAGTTCTCCGGGTCGACGGGCAAGGGCCCCAAGCCACTCGTCGTCAGCTACGGGTCGAGCCCGCCCGCGGAGGTCATCGACGGCGATCCCCGCCCAGCCACCGCGCCGACGGGCGTCGTCGAGTCGACCTGCTTTCATCAAGTGGAATTCGCCGGGATCCTGCGCGGCACCAAGCACAGCGCCGACGCGGGCAAGTTGATCGACTTCCTCGTTTCCAAGGAGTTCCAGGAAGTGCTGCCGCTGACGTTGTACGTCTACCCCGTTCGCAACGGAGCCGCCGTCCCGCCCGAGTTCACGAAGTGGGCCGTTCGACCGTCCAATCCGCTGTCGGTGCCCCCCGCCGACATCGAGAAGAACTCGAAGGACTGGATCAACACGTGGACTGATCTCGTCGTCCGGTGAACGGAGCAGCGGCCCGCAACCATCTCCCGCGCCAACTCGTCGTGGCGTTGACGATCCCTGCGGTCGCGTTCTTCAGCCTCTTCTATGCGTGGCCCGTGGTCGCACTCGTCCGACGCGCCGTCACCGTCGACTCGCTGCGAACCGTCATCGGCGACCGTTCACTCCGCGAAATCCTGTGGTTCACCACATGGCAGGCGGCGCTGAGCACCGCGCTCACCGTCGTCGTCGCGATGATTCCGGCCTGGGTGCTGTCTCGGTACGAATTCACCGGACGGCGATGGATCACTGCGCTCGTCACCGTCCCATTCGTCTTGCCGACGGTCGTCGTCGGCGCAGCGTTCCTCGCCCTCCTCCCGTCATCGCTGGGGCAGAGCGTGACAGCGATCCTCGCCGCGCACGTGTTCTTCAACATCGCCGTCGTCGTGCGCGGTGTCGGTGGGTTGTGGGAGCAGATCCCCAGCGATCTCGCGGCCGCGGCGCGCACGCTCGGGGCGAGCCCGTGGCGGACGATGCGGGAGGTGACGCTGCCGCTGCTGACCCCGGCCATCGCCGCATCGGCCAGCATCGTTTTCCTGTTCACGTTCACGTCCTTCGGCGTCGTGCGAATCCTCGGCGGTCCGGCGCACCCGACGATCGAGGTCGAGATCTGGCAGCGGGCCACACGATTCGGTGACGTCGGCGTGGCCGCCGTGATCTCGATCGCTCAAGTGATCGTCTTGGGCCTCGCCGTACTGTGGTTCACGCGCATCCAATCGCGCCACAGGCAGACACTGGGGCTACGGCCCGCGAACCAACGCAGACACCCTCGTGGCTGGCGGCAAGCAACGGCGGTCCGCGCGACGTGCGCTGTGATCGTCGTCCTGATCTGCGCGCCGTTGGCGGCGCTGGTCGAACGCAGTACGCGGGCAGACGCCGGAAAGCACTCACTGACCGCATGGCGATCCGTGTTCGGATCTCACCCGCCGGGCTCCGTTCGTCAGACACCGGCGACGTCGATCGATCCCCTCGGTTCCGTGTTCACCTCGCTCAGGTTCATGATCGTCGCCGTGCTGTTGAGCCTTGTCATCGGCGGATGTGCATCTCTGGCAATCGCAGCGCTCGGACGGAGCGGTCGGGTGCTCGACA
>JAYTRT010000413.1:0-1575 GCA_043746045.1 Actinomycetota bacterium
ATCCCCGGCTTCGATCGTGGCGGCCCGATCATGACGAGCGACGAAGTGCTGATGCTCGACTCCGTGCCCGCCCGAGTCGCGGTCATCGGCGGGGGAGCCATTGGTTGTGAGTTCGCGTCGACGTTCGCCGACCTCGGCGCGACGGTGACGATCCTCGAGGGGCTGCCGAAGATCCTTCCCGGTCTCGATGCCGACGTCGCCAACGTCGTCGTGCGCAGCTTCCGCAAGAAGAACATCGACATCAAGACCGCCGTCAAGATCACCGGGCACACGCCCAACGGAAACGGCACGACGGTTCATTTCGGGGCCGAGGGCGCCGAGCCCGAGCACCTCGACGTCGACGTGGTGATCGTGTCCGTCGGACGTCGTCCGTACTCCGATGAACTCGGTCTCGAGAACACCGGCGTGACGACGAGCGAACGAGGATTCGTCGAAGTCGACGAGTTCTGCCGCACGTCCGAAGCCGGTGTCTTCGCGATCGGTGACCTGATCAACACTCCTCAGCTCGCCCACGTCGCCTACGCCGAGGCAATCTTGGTCGTCAAGCAAGTGCTCGGCGAGAACCCGATGCCGGTCATGTACGACAAGGTTCCCTGGGCCATCTACTGCGACCCCGAGGTCGCGTTCGCCGGACCTGGCGAGGAGGCTGCGATCGCGATGGGATACGACGTCCTCGTCGCCAAGCACCAGTTCCGCGGGAACAGCCGGGCTCAGATCATCGGACAGGTCGACGGACTGGTCAAGGTGATCGCCAAGAAGAACGCCGACGGCAGCGCCGGTCAAGTGCTGGGCGTCCACATGGTGGGGCCGTGGGTCACCGAACAATTGAGCGGTGGCTACCTCGCCGTCAACTGGGAAGCCACGGTTGCCGAGGTTGCCCAGTTCATCCAACCGCACCCGAGCTTGACCGAGCTGTTCGGGGAAACAATGCTGTCGCTGACGGGCCGCAGCCTGAACACCTGATCGCACACACGATCGCGCCGAATCAGGCACGCTGTCGTCAATACATCTCGCCCACGCACGTCCGGATCGAAGAGGAAACCCAATGGCCGAAGTCACGCTGCCGCAACTCGGTGAAACCGTCACCGAAGGAACCATCACGAAATGGTTCAAGAAGGTCGGCGACACGGTCGCGGCCGACGAGCCGTTGTTCGAGGTGTCGACCGACAAGGTCGACACCGAAGTCCCTTCCCCGAACGCCGGGATACTGACCGAGATCCGAGTGCAGGAGGGCGACACCGTCCCGGTCGGCGCGGTGATCGCCGTCGTCGGCGATGCATCCGTCGCACCAGCGCCTGCGCCGGCTCCAGCACCTGAGGCGGCACCGGCACCGACGCCAGCTGCGGCCGCACCGGCGCCAGAGGCAGCGACTGCACCGGCACCGGCACCGACCCTGGCACCGGCCCCCGACGCGGCACCTGAGGCGGCACCGGCACCGACGGCCGCAGAGGCACCCGTCCCGGCTCCGGCCGCTGATATCGCCGCGCCTGCTCCTGGGCCCATCCACCCTGCGCCGACCTCCGCTGCCGCTGAGGCGCCAACTGCCCCGGCTGCGGCAGCTGCATCGAGCCCGGC
>JAYTRT010000414.1:0-1574 GCA_043746045.1 Actinomycetota bacterium
CCGTACATCCCTGTGTCTGGGTCGAGCCCACTCCAGTCCCTGCGTTCCAGGGCGGTCAGACGGTTCGGTGCTTCGAACCCGTCCAACAACTCGCCGAAGTACTCTGCCGCCGCCTGCCGATTGGAGTCGATGTGATCGCGCAGCCAGTAGATGTGATCCTTGAAGGGTCGCCGCTCGACGAGTTCGACCGTCGAGCCGTTACGGGATGCGTCGTACGTGGTGAACACCTCTTCCAGCACCCAGACGACGGCGCCGTCGAGAATCGAGTGGTGGTACGTGAACACGAAGCGACATCGGGCGGAGCCGAGCCGGAACAGGGTGGTCCTCCACAGGGGCGCAACGGCCAGATCGAAGCCCCGTCGGCGGTCGTCACGACTGAACCGGACGAGCACCTCGTTCTGCTCCTCGCTCGTGAGTGCCCTCAGATCGTGCTCGTCCAACGTGACGTCCACGTGGTCCAACACCTGTTGCTCGGGCAGATCGGTCCCGCTCCAGCGAAAGCGGGTCCGGAGCACGTCATGACGGGCCGCAATTACCCGCCACGCCTTCTCCAACAGAGTCGAATCGACGTCTTCGTCGAAATCGCCCAGCAGCTGCTCGACGTCGACCCCGACATTGGTCCCCTCCAAGTGATGGAACAGCATTCCCTGCTGCAGCGGCGAGAGAGGATAGGTGTCGACAATCGCTGAATCCGACATCCGACGACAGTATCATCGGAGGTTTCCGTACCACCGCAGCCGCCGCTCCGGATGCGGGGCGCTCAAGAGTGGAGAATACGGGCGTGCACGATTCTGACATCGAGGCCGAGGGGCGTATCGCCGTCATCGGCATGTCCGGTCGCTTTCCTGGCGCGCCCGACCTCGCCACGTTCTGGGAGAACCTGCGCAACGGTGTCGAGTCGATCACGTTCTTCACCGAGGACGAATTGCTCGCCGCAGGAGAAACAGCCGAGGCAATCCACGATCCGTCGTACGTCAGGGCCGCTGCCTCACTGGACGACATCGACAAATTCGACCCGGCCTTTTTCGGAATGAGTCCCCGGGACGCCGCGGTGTTCGACCCTCAGCACCGGATGTTCCTCGAGTGCGCATGGGAGACGTTCGAACAGGCCGGTTACATCGGCGGCCAGATCGACGGCGCTGTTGGAGTGTTCGCCTCGTGCGGTCTCAGCGAATACATGTTCAAGAACGTGTTGGCGAATGCCAAGTTGAAGGCCTCGGTCGGCGAGTGGCTGATCCGCCACACTGGCAACGACACCAACTTCCTGGCCACCCGCACGTCGTACGAGCTCGATCTCCGGGGCCCGAGCATGAACGTCCAGACGGCGTGCAGTTCGACCCTCGTGGCCATCCATCTCGCGTGCCAGAGCTTGCTGAGCGGCGAGTGCGACGTGGCGCTGGCCGGTGGCGCGGTCGTCTCCCCCACCCAGAACCGCGGGTACCTGTACAAGGAGGGCGAAATCCTGTCGCCTGACGGCCATTGTCGTGCGTTCGACGCCGACTCTGCCGGAACCATTGCCTCGAATGCGGTCGGGTGTGTCCTGCTCAAGCCATTGGCGAACGCAATCGCTGATG
>JAYTRT010000415.1:0-1573 GCA_043746045.1 Actinomycetota bacterium
GTCGATCGCGATCGCGATCGCCGAGTCCGGGGTGCCCGTGTTCACCGGTCTCGGCCACGAAATCGACCGCAGCGTTGCCGACGAGGTCGCCCATACGGCGTTCAAGACGCCGACCGCCTGTGCGGCGGCGCTGATCGACATGGTCGACGAGTTCGCGAGCCGCGCTGAGTACGTGTGGGCTGAGATCGCCGCCCGTTCGATGCGTCGGATCGACGCGTCGGACGCCGGTCTGCTGGAGAAGGCCCGTCGCATCCAACAGCGCACGCTCGGTGCCGTCGATCGGGCCGAACAGCGGCTGGCCGACCGCGCCCACCGTCTGGTTCTCTCCTCAGGTCGGGCACTCGACCACGGCACGGTGGCGCTCGACCGATCTGTCGGTCGCCTTGGCCGCCGACCGTTGCAACTGGCCGACGAGCAGTCCCGAACCATCGACCAGATCGAGGCCCGGGTTCGGTTGCTGGATCCCGTGCACACCCTGGCGAGGGGTTGGAGTCTGACCCGTACCGCCGATGGTCGGATCGTACGTGACCCGTCGGACATCGCCATCGGTGACGCGATCATCACGACGCTTGCCAACGGCACTCTGACCAGCACCGTCGACGCCGGCACCATCCGGACCGCGACCGGAGACGCCACGAACGAAGGACAGCCACAATGACCGATATCACCACCACATCCGGACCCGGGCAGCCGGCAGACTCCCGGCCAGGCTACGCCGAGGCGCTCTCCGAGCTGGAGGGGATCCTTTCCGAGCTCGAACGGGACAACGTCGATGTCGACCGGTTGGCCGGCCAGGTTCAGCGTGCCGCCGAACTGATCCGGCTCTGTCGAGAGCGGATCGGCAACGCGCGGATGCAGATCGAGCACGTCGTCGCGGAACTCGGTGGTTCCGGTGCCTAGCCTCGAACCGTGATTCCCGTCGCGCCACCTTCGCTGGCCAAGATCGCCGAGCGCGTCGATGCCCGTCTGCGCGCCCTGATCGATGCCGAGGACAAACGCTGGTCGGATCTCGACGAAGTGCTCGCCGATCCGTTCACCGCCATCAGGGATCTGGTGCTCGTCGGCGGCAAACGTCTCCGTCCGGCATTCTGCCATTGGGGTTACGTCGGTGTCGGCGGCGATCAGGATGATCAACAGGTGATCGACGTCGGGGCCGCGTTGGAGCTGCTCCATGCATTTGCGCTGTTCCACGACGACGTGATGGACGGATCGGCGACACGTCGTGGTCAGCCCACCGTGCACACAGTGCACGAAGAGCGTCACGGCGGAAACTGGGCCGGCGAACCGCGCCGCTACGGCGAGGGCGTCGCGATCCTGGTCGGTGACCTGACGTTCGTCTACGCCGATCAGTTGATGCGGACAGCGTCCGCCGAAGCGTGGCAGATCTGGAACGAACTGCGGATCGAACTGAACATCGGCCAATACCTGGACATCGTCGGCTCGGCCCACCGTGAGCGCCGGTGGGACAAGGCCGAGCAGATCAGCCGCTACAAGAGTGGCAAGTACACGATCGAACGGCCACTGCACCTCGGTGCGATGTTGGCCGCGCCGGATCGCTGCGCAGAACTCCTGC
>JAYTRT010000416.1:0-1573 GCA_043746045.1 Actinomycetota bacterium
GAACCGGCAAGGGTACAGCTTCACGACTTCTTCACGGTGTGCCTCGTGAAACCCGTGAAGAGCCTGCGTACGCTAGGCCCGCCCTGGTGCCAGACGGGCTGGAGAAGGAGAATGCCGTGCATGTGGTGATCGTCGGTTGTGGGCGAGTTGGTTCTGCGCTCGCCAACGAACTCGTCGGAGCAGGCCATTCGGTGGCGATCATCGATCGCCGCGAAGAAGCCTTTGGCCGGCTCGGAGTCGGTTTTGCCGGGCAGATGATCGTCGGCATCGGCTTCGATCGTGACGTGCTGATCAGCGCCGGTATCCAGCATGCCGACGCCGTTGCAGCGGTCACGAGCGGTGACAACTCGAACATCCTGATCGCCCGGGTCGCACGCGAAAATTTCGCGATCGAGCGCGTCGTCGCCCGGATCTACGACCCACAGCGCGCAGCCGTTTACCAGCGCCTCGGCATCGCCACCGTCGCCACCGTGTCGTGGACGACAGAACGAGTGTTGCGCAGGGTGCTGCCGCCCGAAGCTGCGATCGAATGGGTCGACCCGAGCGCCAAGGTCTCCCTGGTCGAACGCCACATCGAGTCTCCCAACGCCGGCCGCAGATACAGCGACATCGAGCAGGTCGCGGATGTGCGCGTGATCGCGGTCGCGCGTCTCGGCCAGGCGATGCTGTCCACGCCGACGCTCGTTGCCCAAGAGGGCGACCTTGTCTATCTCGCCGTGGCATCCGACCAAGTCGATCTGCTGAACGGCAAACTCACACCCGCCGCGGCGACGTCCCACTAGTTCCCGACAATCGATCGACATCACAGTCAGCAGGAGACATTCGACATGAAGGCACTGATTGTCGGCGGCGGAAGCGTCGGCCGGTTCATCGCCGAGCAACTCGGGGCGAGCGGTCATTCCGTGACCATCCTCGACAACGCGGCCTCGGTGGTCAAGCAACACGCCGCGCTCGGCGTTCCGGGCGTCACATGGGTCAAGGGCGACGGATGCGAACTCGGCGCGCTGAAGTCGGTCAACGTCGCCGAGTGCGACGTCGTCGCGGCAGTCACGGGAGACGACGAGGACAACCTGGTCGTCTCGTTGCTCTCCAAGCAGGAGTTCGGGGTGCCCCGAGTCGTCGCCCGGGTCAACAACCCGAACAACGAGTGGATGTTCAACGAGATGTGGGGCGTCGATGTCTCCGTGTCCACGCCGCACCTGATCACCGGACTCGTTCAAGAAGCCGTGGCGATCGGATCGTTCGTCCGGCTGTTGTCGTTCGACGGTGGGAAGGCCAAGCTGGCCGAAGTCACGCTCGCCGAGGACTCGCCGGCCGCGAACAAGGAAGTCGTCGAGCTGAAGTTTCCCCGGGAGGCAACCGTCGTCGCGCTGCTCCGCAAGGATCGCGTCGTTGTTCCCCGTGGTGACACCGTTCTGCGGATCGGCGACGAAGTCATCGTCCTGGTCGCCGGTGACAGCGAAGAAGAAGTACGCAAGATCCTGATCGGCTGACTCGCCTCGGTGGCGGTTGCGCCCGAATGCGCTCCGCTCAGGTTTCGAGGCTCAGGTTTCGACGAGGGTGTACGCCGGGT
>JAYTRT010000417.1:0-1572 GCA_043746045.1 Actinomycetota bacterium
CGCAGGTGCTGCAGCCTCGCCGCAAGACGCTGCCCTGCCTCGACGCGATCGGCAAACAACATCACGGCCACCTCCCTGAGCCCAGCGGATGAGTCATGCGCTGATCGTCGTGTTCCTCGCCAGCGGCCGCCAGGGCCTTTGGTCCCGAAATCGCGATCTGTGAGAGGACCATTGCCCGGAAGGCCACCAGGAGATAGCAACGAATGTCGCTTTTCAATCCGTCGAGTTCTGTCGGGGTTGCCACGTCGTACCATCTGAGCGTGAAACGGAATCACGTCTTGGCGGTTGGCGTGATCCTGATGGTGGCCAGCTGCCGGGCTCCTGCGCCGGGGGCACCTTCGACCTTCGCGACAGCGGTGACAACCACGTCCACAACGGTTGCGCCAGCTGCCACGACGTCCACCACGGTTGCGCCAGCTGCCACGACGGCCCCGACCAGTGCAGCGTCGTCGACATCTGTACGGTCCGCTGACGCCTGTGACGAGGTGGCCGCGAGTGGCGGTTCGGCGTCCGCCGCGTACACAGAGTTTGCATTCGACGGTTTCGGCTCGCTCGAACGGGCACCGTCACTGACGGTCCAATTCGATGATGGCCGCAACCGCGATCCCGTTGGACTCCGAGCAGTTCGTATCGAAGGCGGTGTGCTCGTGAGCGCGAGCCGGTCTGCCACTGTTGCGTCGACGGCGGGCTACCGACTGCCGGTTGCCGCCGTCAACCACGATGGCACCATTCGCTGGAGCGACTGCCTCGAAGGGAGCAACGACGTTCAGATGGCCGTTGCGACGCCCGAGCACCAACCGGAGAACGCGTTGGTCTCGGTGCTGATCGCGAACGTGCCGAAGCGCCGCTATCGCTTTGTTCAGCTGTCGCTGAGCACCGGCGCCGAGCAATCGAAGTTCGCCGCCGCGATGCAGTCGGTCGGCGTCGCCGGCGGCGACCTCGAGCGTCTCGGCATCGCCGCTGTCACGGACCGCTACGCGCTACTCGTCGACAATGTTGCCGTGGTCGGCGGGACCTACGAGCATGTCGTGCGCTACGACCTCGTCACCGATGTCGCCGTCGATGTCGGTGTGCCTGTCGAACTGTTGCAGGCCCGGACGCCTGGACCGTGCAGCGGCGGCTGGCAGCCAGCTCTGTCCATATCGGGTGATGTCATCGTCAGCGATGTCACCACCGACGTGGTCTCGGGGGCCGTCGAAACCACTGGCACGGCCACAGTCGTTGCTCGCTGGCACGACGGCAGGTGGAGCCACGACCCGTCGTTGCTTGCCGGCGCTGTCGGCGTGCGCCCGGGCTTCGCCTGTGAAGCTGATGTTGCGGCGAGGGTCTTGCGCGGCGTCGATGCCCTGGGTCGGGTGCGCTGGACCGACCCCACGCTCACCCATCCCGGAGCGGATGACGTCGGGTGGTACCTCGACGGTGACATCGGGGTCGGCCAGGTCTGCTCGAGCCGCATCGGCGACAGGTGTGACCGATTCGAGTTGGTCGGTCTGGACACGGCCACCGGCCAGGTGCGGTGGACACAGCCCGGTCTGCGGCTCGTGGCCGCAGACCCTGCAGACGGTGACGCGC
>JAYTRT010000418.1:0-1567 GCA_043746045.1 Actinomycetota bacterium
GCACTCGCTGCGGCCAGAGCCGCTACCGGCGTCGTCTCGATCGTCAACTCGACACCGGCCGCGCTCCAGGTCATCTATGACTCGAAACCGAATGCAACCGGCGACGAGGTCGACTACACCGCCACCGACATCGTGACCAACTGACGCCAACGCCACGAACCACACATCAGGCTCCGATCGGTTAGGAACTGATCGTTCAAGACCGATCGGTTGTGGCGACCGCTGGATGTCCAACGATCACACCTCACGGACACGTCTGACACCGCAGCGCCGGGCAGCGCCTGCGATCAGGGGCCCCAATGTGCTTTGCGATCATCGGATTTCGGCAGGTCTGGCGCTAGTTGAGACGATGCAGCTCGCCGTTCTTCCAGTTGTAGAAGAGTACGCCGCAGGCGCAGCCCCCAGAATCCATCTTGCGGTCTTCTGAGATCGACCCCAGTGTGTCGCCCGCCGAATTGTAGACCTCAATGGTGAGCCTCAACTTCCTACCATTCGTCCAGTCGCTCCGATAGAAACCGTTGGTGACGTTTCCATCGACGGTGCCGCCGCCGTCGTCTCCGCCCGGCACCAGCGTCTTGCAGTCGTCGTCGAAACAGACCTTGGCCGACGTTGCCCCGAGCAGTTCGTTCGCGTCGATGTAGGTACCTCTCGGCAGGCACGAGGAATCCCCCTTGCAGCCCGAACAGCCGGAGATCATAAGCATCGTCGCTGCCAAGCCAAATGCCATTCGCGCCCGATTTGCCACAGTGAACCCCATGTCTCTTGGACGTTGCGGCGATGCCCGCAGTTCCCGCCGACGTAAGCCGGGCAATTGGCGCATATTGCCCAGTGATATGGAGCGGTTCGGCAAGGGGTTTGTGTGCGGTCCACGATCATGCGAGTTGACCCGCGAGACTCTTCGGGTGGATCGGCCGATGGATGAAGCGCAGCACGCGGCGTGGCTGATGCGCCAGCCGCCTTCGGTCGCGACACTGGCGTGGCTTGTCGATGAGCTCGACGCAGCCGAGGTCATCGAGGTGAGCCCGATGCCTGGCGGGTCCACGTCGGCGATGCATCGCGTGGCGCTCATCGATCGGATTGGCCATCAGCGAGTCGTGGTGTTGCGCCGGTATGTACGCGCGGAGATCCTCGCCCCGTCGCCCGATGTCGCTGCGGTGGAAGCTCGCGCCCTGAAACTTGCTGAGCACGTGCCGCTACCGACGCCCACGTTGCTCGCGCTTGACGCGACGGGCGACCGGGCGGATGTGCCGGCGCTCGTCATGTCGTTGCTCGACGGGCGACCGGTCTGGGAGACGCGTTGGTGTTCGAGGTGGGTGTCGGAGGTCGTCGACGCGATGATCGCGTTGCGCGACGTCGACGTCTCCCGATCCGAGTTGCCTCAACTCGTCACGTAGACCCAGAAGCGCTACGACCCACCGCGATGGACGACCGATCCAGCGCTGTGGGAACGCGCCGTCGAACTGTTCCACGGTCCAGTGCCGACGTCTGATGTCGGGTTCGTTCATCGCGATTTCAACCCGGGCAACGTGCTCTGGGTTCGAGATCGACTCACAGGGCTTGTCGACTG
>JAYTRT010000419.1:0-1562 GCA_043746045.1 Actinomycetota bacterium
GGCTGTCGGGTTTGCCCATCATGCCCATCATTTGCCCATCAACTTCCGGCCATGACGTGCCGATGGACGGTTCATGCAGGGATCGGTCCGCCAACGCAGCGTCGGCTCGTTCGAACTGCGCGTGTTCACCGGGGTCGATCCGAGCACCGGCAAGCGCTGCTATCGATCGAAGACGGTGCGCGGCAACCGGGCCGAGGCCGAACGCGAGCTCGCCGTGATGGTCGACGCTGTCGGCAGAGGGCCGGGCGTTGCGGCGCGAACAACGATGGGGGAGCTGCTCGAGCGGTGGTTCGCGATCGCGGAGACGGGTTGGGCACCGACCACGATCCGCCAGACCCGATCGGTGCTCGACCGCTATCTCCACCCGCACCTCGGTGCCCGTCTGGTCGCTGATCTGACCACGGCCGACATCGACGACTTGTACGTCCACCTGTGCAAGAGCGGTGGAATCGGTGGCAAGCCGTTGCAGCCCGGGACGCTCGCCCGGATGAATGTCGTGCTCCGATCGAGCTTGAGTCAGGCGATGCGCTGGGGATGGATCTGGGACAACCCGGCGCAGCGCGCCCATCGGATCGTGGCCGCACCGACCGAGATGTGCCCGCCAACGCCAGCCGAGTTGCGCTCACTGCTCGACTTCGTCGCTGACCGCGACCAGCTCCTGCACGTGTTCCTGCTCGTCGCCGCGGTGACCGGGGCGCGGCGCGCGCAACTGCTCGGTCTTCGCTGGCACAACATCGACATCGAACGAGCCCGGATCTCGTTCTGCAGAGGCTGGGTCGAAGGACCCGACGGCCCCGTGTTGACTTTGACCAAGACCAAACGCCCGCACTCCGTCGACGTCGATCCCGCCACCTTCGCGGTGCTCGCCGAACTCCACCGGTCCTTGGCCGTCTCTCCGTCGCCGGACGCGTATGTGTTTACCGATGACGATGGTGTCACGGCGTGGAAACCGAACCGTGTCACGAAGGCCTTCCTCCGTCATCGCCGCGCCGCCGAGCTTCGCCATCTCCGGCTACACGATCTCCGCCATTTCATGGCCACCGAGATGCTCCAGGCTTCGGTACCGATCGTGGTGGTGTCGCGACGTCTCGATCACAGTCGAGTGTCAACGACCCTCGACAAATACGCCCACGTGGTCCCCGGTGCCGACGCACTCGCCAGCGCAACACTCGCCAACCTCATTCGTACAGCCTGAGGACTCGTGTGACGCCGTCGCCATGTGTAGACAGAACTATTGGGCAGGTCGAAGACGGCTGACGTCTATGGCCCCACTGGTCGATTCGCAACGACTATGATTCGACACGTACACATGGCGAAAGGGCTCCGATGTCAATCGTTACTCAAGAAATCCTCGATCTAGGTGTGTTCGCCGGGGACGTTGTCCCTGAATGTGTTGAGGCATGCGGTTGGGGTTGACCATCCGAGCGCACCGTGGGTGCGGTGCTGATTGTAGAAGTGAATGAACCCGTCATATGCCTTGGTGCGTTGCTTGTCAGAGGTCCACGGTCGGATGTATGCCCATTCCTCGAGCAGGATCCGATGGAACCGTTCCACCTTGCCGT
>JAYTRT010000420.1:0-5154 GCA_043746045.1 Actinomycetota bacterium
CAACGACTGGCCAAGAGCCGCGAATTGCTCGGCGTGATCAGGGTCTCGGTGTTCGCCCCCGATGATCTCGCTCTGGTCAAAGGTGGCCCAGGGGAGCGAAGGCGATGGATGGATGACGCGCTCGTCGCGTTGGCCGTCAAGAACGATGCGTTGCGGCTGGAGATCGACCGGATCCTCAAGCAGCGCAACAGTCTCCTCAAGCAGGCCGGCGGTCGGATCAACGACGAGCTGGCGATCACGCTCGACGTCTGGGACGCCAAATTGGCCCAGCACGGTGAACAACTCGGCCACGCCAGAGCCACCCTCGTGGCTCGACTGCTGCCAATGGTGGTCGAGGCCTACGAGCAACTCGCAGGTGCTGCGACACCGGTGGACATGATCTACGAGCCGCCATGGCGACGCAGTGGCCTGCTCCACGCCCTGACAGCCGCGCGCAATGACGACGTACGCCGTCAGTCGAGCACGGTCGGCCCACATCGTGACGATGTCGAACTGGCGATCAACGGCATGCCGGCCAGGACCCACGCGTCGCAGGGCGAACAGCGATGTTTCGCTCTGGCCTTGCGATTGGCGACGCATCGTCTGATCGCCGAACGGGTCGGCACACCGCCGATCCTGGTCCTCGACGATGTGCTCAGCGAACTCGATCCCTCACGGGCGACGGCCCTTCTCGTCAACCTCCCGGTGGGTCAGGTGATCATCACCACGGCGAGCGAACTACCGCCGGATGCCCATCCGCAACGGATCCTGCGGATCGTCAGCGGTACGGTGGATCGATGAGCGACGGGAACGGCGAGGGCCATACGTACAACGACCCGTTGCCGCTGCAGAACACCCTCGACGATTTTGTCCGTTCGATGCACGGCGGTGGGTCCAGCGCGCGCTCGATGGGTTCGTTGTTCAGTCGGTGGACCGATGCAGTGGGCCAGACGGTTGCCGACCACGCTCGCCCGGTCAAACTCGATGGCGAGCGACTGCTGGTCGAGGTCGACGAGCCGGGTTGGGCGACCCAGTTGCGGTTCCTGGAGGCCGACGTCATCGAACGCCTACGGTCCGTAGCCGGTTTGCAGGTATCGCGCTTCGATATTCGCGTGAAGCACCGCTGACAGCCGATTCTTCGGCCGTTTCCGTGCCGAAAAAAGTGCATCACGGAACCATCGCGGAAAGACCTCCAGAATCACATCCCTGTCATACCCATTTGGTAGACTTGTGAGCATTGCGATCACGGCTGCTGTGCAGACCGTCCCCAGCGTTCAACTGCTCAGCTTCCGTTGACCATTTCACGATTGACGAGGTTTCTCCGTGTCCTTGACTGACACTCCACCCGGCTCCGGAACTCCCGCTCCGGCGGCACCGATCGGCACACCCGTTGCCGAATCACATGGTGCGTCGGCTTCCGCCCCGTCGGCTGCGGCCTCACCCGCCTCACCCGTGCCCGCCGCGCCGACACGCGCCACGATGCCGTCGTCCACGGCGAACCATGCCACGTCTGACTACGGCGCGAAGGACATCCAGGTCCTCGAAGGCCTCGATCCAGTACGCAAACGCCCCGGCATGTACATCGGCTCCACGGGGCTCGCTGGTCTGCATCACCTGATCACCGAAGTCGTCGACAATGCCGTGGACGAGGCAATGGCCGGCTTCGCGACCAAGATCTTCGTCACCCTGCTCGCCGACGGCGGGTGTCGGGTGGACGACGACGGCCGCGGTATCCCGGTCGATCCGTACCCGTCGGGTCCCCACAAGGGCAAGAGTGCCGCCGAGGTCGTGCTCACCGTGCTGCACGCCGGCGGCAAGTTCGGCGGCGAGGGGTACAAGGTCTCCGGTGGCCTGCATGGCGTCGGTGTCAGCGTCGTCAATGCGCTCAGCGAGAAGCTGATCGTCGAGGTCGACCGCAACGGCAATCACTATCGCCAGAACTACGCCAAGGGCGGACGGCCGCAGGACAAGATGTCGGTCGTCGGACCGAGTCCGGCCAACCGCCAGCGCGGCACGTCCATCTCGTTCTGGCCCGACGCGGGAATCTTCCAGGCCGAAGGTACCGAGTTCGTAGCGCGCACCGTGCTCGAGCGGCTGCAGACGATGGCCTTTTTGAACAAGGGCTTGGAGATCGTCTTCCGCGACGAGCGTGCCGAGCGCGAGCAGACGGTGACATACCAGTACAAGGGCGGCATCGTCGACTTCGTCAAGCACCTCAACGCTTCGAAGGAGGCGTTGTTCACCAAAGTCGCCAACTACGAGGACAACGACGACGCCGAGGGCCAGACGCTGGACATCGCGCTGCAGTGGAACACCGGGTACTACGAGGGCATCCACGGCTACGCCAACGGCATCTCCACCACCGAGGGCGGCATGCATGTCGAGGGCTTCAAGACCGCGCTGACCAGCGTGATCAACAAGTACGCGCGCACCAAGAACATCCTCAAGGAAAAAGAGGACAACCTGCTCGGCGAGGACATCCGCGAGGGCATCACCGCGATCGTCTCGGTCAAGCTGCGCGAACCGCAATTCGAAGGTCAGACCAAGGCCAAGCTCGGCAACGTCCCGATGCGGTCGTTCGTGCAGAAGGCAACCAACGAGCGCCTCGCCGAATGGCTGGAGGAAAACCCCGCTGAAGCGAACCGGATCGTCAAGAAGGGCATCGCCGCAGCTCAGGCCCGACTGGCTGCCAAGAACGCGCGCAACGCAATTCGTCGCAAGACGGCCCTGGCCGGAGCCGGCATGCCGGACAAGCTCAAGGACTGCAGTAGCGGGAATCCAGAAGAGAGCGAACTGTTCATCGTCGAAGGTGACTCGGCCGGCGGTTCGGCCGTCAATGCCCGTGACCCACGCGTGCAGGCGATCCTGCCGATCCGCGGCAAGATCCTCAACGTCGAGCGGGCACGACTCGACAAGATGCTCAAGAACATCGAAGTCCAGTCGCTGATCACGGCGATCGGTGGCGGCGTCGGCGAGGAGTTCCTCTCCGAAAAAGCCCGCTATCACAAGATCATCATCCTCGCCGACGCCGATGTCGATGGCAGCCACATCCGCACGCTGCTGCTCACGTTCTTCTTTCGCCAGATGCGCCCGATGATCGAGGCCGGGTACATCTACATCGCCCAACCGCCGCTGTTCTCGACCGAGGTCGGCAAGGAGAAGGTGTATCTCAAGGACGAGACGGCCAGGACCCGATTCCTCGAGGAACGGCCGAACCACAAGAAGGAATTCCAGCGGCTGAAGGGCCTCGGCGAGATGGACTGGGAGGAGCTGAAGAGCACCACCATGGACTCCGCCAGCCGGACCTTGCTGCAAGTCACCATCGAAGAGGCGGCAACCGCCGACGAGATCGTCAGCATCCTGATGGGCGAAGACGTCGAATCGCGCAAGCACTTCATCCAGACCAACGCCAAAGACGTCCGCTTCCTGGACATCTGACCAGGCCACGAGAACGAGCGAAGAAGAGACATGTCTGATACACCCGAAGATCCCGGTACACCAGAAGACAACCCCGCCATTCCAGCCGCGGCCTCGGAATCGATGGACGGCTCCGTCGCCCTGCAGCCGTTGCAGGACGAGATGGAGCGCAGCTTCCTCGACTACGCGATGTCGGTCATCACGTCTCGCGCCCTGCCCGACGTACGCGACGGGTTGAAGCCCGTCCACCGTCGCATCATCTGGGACATGGACGAACAGGGTTTTCGCCCTGACCGCCCGTTCGTCAAGTCCGCCCGCGTCAGCGGCGACACGATGGCCAAGTACCACCCGCACGGCGACGGCGCGATCTACGACGCTCTCGTGCGGATGGCGCAACCGTTCTCGCTGCGTCACCCGTTGATCGACTTCCACGGCAACTACGGCAGCCCGGACTTCGGCCCGGCAGCATCGCGCTACACCGAGTGCCGCCTGCACCCGTTGGCGATGCAGCTGTTGGCCGACATCGACGAAGAGACCGTCGACATGAACCCGACCTACGACGGCAGCCGGCTCGAGCCCGCCGTCCTACCGGCGCGCTTCCCGAACCTGCTGGTCAACGGCAGCCAGGGCATCGCTGTTGGTATGGCCACGAACATCCCGCCACACAACCTCGGCGAGGTCATCGACGCAACCATTCATCTGATCGACCATCCGGAGTCCACCCCGGACGACCTGATGCAGTTCGTCAAAGGCCCCGACTTCCCGACCGGTGGTTCCATCCTCGGTCGAGCGGGCATCATCGACGCCTACCGCACCGGCCGCGGCAGCGTGAAGATGCGAGCCACTGCCGCCATCGAAGAAACCAAGCGTGGCGGCTACGAGATCGTCGTCACCGAGTTGCCGTATCAGACCAGTTGTTCCTCGATCGCCGGCCGAATCCAAGAGCTCGTCGACGCAGGCGATCTCGATGGCATCTCCGACGTCAACGATGCCTCAGCCGGAGGCAAGACCAAGTTGGTCGTCTCGCTCAAGCGTGACGCGAACGCCAACGTCGTGCTGAACAACCTGTTCAAGCTGACCACGTTGCAGACCAGCTTCGGCGTGAACATGGTTGCCCTCGTCGACGGCATTCCGCGCACCGTCAACCTGCTCACCGCGCTCGAGGGATACGTTCGCCACCAGGTCGATGTCATCACCCGGCGGAGTGAGTTCCGGTTGCGTAAGGCCAACGAACGGGCCCACAAGGTCGAAGGTCGGATCAAGGCGCTCAACGTCATCGATCAGATCATCGCGCTGATCCGGGCCAGCGACGATACTGCTGCCGCACGCGACGGGCTGATGGCGGCGCCGTTCGAGTTCTCCGAGATCCAGGCAGTCGACATCCTCGAGATGCAACTTCGTCAGTTGACCCGACTCAGCCGGATCGACCTCGAGACCGAACTGGCCGAACTGCAGGAGCGCATCGTCGAACTGCAGTCGATCCTCGACGATCCGGAGAAGTTGCGCGGCGTGATCAAGAGCGAGATGCTCGCCATCCGCGAAGAGTTCGCCACACCGCGCAAGTGCGCAATCACGCTCGACACGGGCGAGATGAGCATCGAGGACTTGGTCGACGACACCGAGTTGGTGATCGTGATGACCGAGGCCCAATACGTCAAGGCCGTGCCTGCCGCCAACTTCAAGACCCAGGGCCGAGGTGGTCGCGGTGTCAGCGGCGCCAAGTTGAAGACCGACGACCTGGTCCGCCATGTCATCTTC
>JAYTRT010000421.1:0-5117 GCA_043746045.1 Actinomycetota bacterium
ACCGTGTTGCGGTCGAAGTCGCCGGAGCTGGTGTTGCAGGAGATCTGGGGTCATCTGTGCTGCCACTACGCAATCCGGACCCTGATGTGGGAAGCCGCCGATCACGCCAAAATCGACCCGGACCGGGTCAGCTTCGTTGCCGCTCTACGCATCGCGCGCCGCTCGATCTCAGCGGCGCGCGATTTTTCCCCCTCACCCTGAACACGGCTGGCGACACGCGATCCGGCTGCTCTGCCAGCGGCTCAACCCCGCCCGGAGGCGACGGTCAAACCCGCGAGTGATCAAACGCAAGTACGTCAAGTGGCACGTCAAACGAGCCCGGCACCGCGACTGGCCACAGCCCATCGACGCACCAACAATCACCCTCAAAGCACCTAACTGAACGGTATTGCAGCTAAACCCGGTCGCCCTCGGCCCGCAGACTGTGCAGCGGGCAGACCGGCAGCGGGCAGACCGGCAGCGGGCAGACCGGCAGCGGGCAGACCGGCAGCGGCTGTCAGCGACGTTGGGGTACTGAGGCCTGCGCCGAATCGAACAGCCGTTGCAGCTCGTCGTGCAATTCGGCGGTGAGTCGTTTGACCTCACTGCGCGGTGCCCGCCCGTTGTCCGAGACTCGTGGATAGATCGGTTTGCCGACGATGACCCGGACCTTGTGTGGGTGGATCATCTTGGCGCCCTTCGGCATCACTGCCTCCGAGCCGCCGATGCCGACAGGGATGATCGGGACATTCCCACGAGCAGCCACGTAGGCGGCTCCCTCGAACAGGGTCTGCACGATCGGACCGGACTTGCGCTCGCCCTCGGGGAACATCACGATCGGCTCGCCTTGACTCAACAGCAGAAAGCAACGTTTCAGCGCTTCGATGTCGGTCGTGCCGCGAGAGACGGGGAACCCACCGACCGACGAGATCAGCCACCCGAACAACGGCGACGTCCACATCGAGTCCTTGGCCATGTAGCGCAGCCGGCGACGTGTCACGGCGGCCGAGATGGGCGTATCGATGTAGCTGCGGTGCACCGGGGCGAGAACGAAACCACCGGTCTTGGGAACGTTCTCGCGCCCTTCCACCTGCATGCGGGTGATGATCCGGGTCGTCCCTGTCGTCAGCGCTTTCCAGAACTGGTAGTTGACTTTGCTGAGCATGCTCTGCTTGGCGAGGTACGCGTCGACTTTGCTCATTGCCCGTGCCTCATTCGACTTCTTCCATCAGTGCCTCGATCGCGAGCACGACCTGTTCGACGGACACGCCCGTCGTATCGACCACTCGCGCCCCGTCCGCCTCGAGCAGCGGCCCATCGGACCGATTTGAATCGTTACCGTCGCGAACGGCGATCGCGCGCTCGATCTCGTCGACGTCGCCACCGGCTTCGGCAACCCGTCGCTCGGCGCGCACTCTCGGCGACGCGGTCACGTACAGCTTGATACGGGCGTCGGGAAAAACGACGGACCCGATGTCGCGCCCTTCGATGACTCCCCCGCCGCGTTCTCGCGCCCACTGCTGCTGGCGTTGACGAAGTTCGGCGCGGACCTCGCTGTTCGCAGCAACGGCACTGACAGCCGCAGTGATCGCTGCGGTGCGAATGTCGACGGTGGCGTCGATCCCGTCCACGAGCACGCCGCGATCGCCGACGTCGAGCCTGATGTCCCGAGCCAGCGCGCCAACAGCGGGGAGGTCGTCGAGGCTGATGCCGCGCTCGATCGCGGCGTACGTCACCGCCCGGTACATCGCACCGGTGTCGAGGTATTCGAGACCGAGTCGCGCAGCGAGCGCTTTGGCGATCGTCGACTTACCGGCGCCCGCCGGGCCGTCGATCGCGATCACGTTCACCAGCTCGTGCCCTGCGGGCGGCCTTCCTCGTAGCCAGCCGCGCTCTGCACGCCGACAACAGCGCGTTCGTGGAACTCGGCGATGGTCGAGGCACCGGCGTACGTACAGGACGAGCGAACGCCGGCGACGATCTGATCGAGGATGTCCTCCACCCCTGGCCGCTCGGAATCGAGGTACATCCGCGAGGTGCTGATGCCTTCTTCGAACAGCTCCTTGGCGGCCCGTTCGAACGGTGTCTCGAACCGTGTGCGGTTCTTCACCGCGCGGTTCGATGCCATTCCGAAACTCTCCTTGTACAACCTGCCATCCGGGGACCGAAGCGTGTCCGCAGCCGATTCGTACGTACCGGCGAACCACGAGCCGAGCATCACGCTGGCACCACCCGCAGCAAGCGCGAGTGCCACGTCGCGCGGGTAACGGACTCCCCCGTCGGCCCAGACGTGCTTGCCGTGTCGTGCTGCTTCGGCCGCGCATTCCAGAACGGCAGAGAACTGCGGGCGGCCGACGCCGGTCATCATTCGCGTGGTGCACATCGCACCAGGGCCGACCCCGACCTTGAGGATGTCGGCCCCGGCGTCGATCAGGGCGCGTGTTCCCTCGACGGTGACGACGTTGCCGGCCACGATCGGCACGCTTGCTGCGACGGCACGGACCTCTTCGATGGCCCGCAACGTCCGGGTCTGATGGCCGTGCGCCGTGTCGATGACGAGCACGTCCACACCCATGTCCATCAACGCCTTGGCCCGCGTCGCAGGATCCGCGTTGATGCCGACGGCGACGGCGACCATCAAGCGGTTCCGAGCATCGACAGCAGGCTTGTAGATCGTGCTCCGCAACGCCCCTTTGCGGGTGACGCAACCGAGCAGGCGGCCGTCGTCGTCGACGACCGGAGCGACCGTCAATCGTTGGCCGGACAACCTGTCGAAGATCTCGCTCGCCGTGACATCGGCGGAGAGCGTGATCAGGTCGCGACTCATCACGTTCTGCAACTGCGTGAACCGGTCGAACCCGGCAGCGTCGTGTTCGGTGAAGATTCCGATCGGCCGGGTTTTTTCGTCGATGATCACGATCGCACCGTGCGATCGCTTGTGGATCAATCCGAGCGCATCGCCGACGGTGTGTTGCGGGGTCAGCGTGATCGGTGTCTCGTAGACGGTGTGCCTCGTCTTGACGAACTCGACCACTGTCTCGATCACGTCGAGCGGGATGTCCTGCGGGAGCACCGTCAGGCCGCCGCGACGAGCAACCGTCTCGGCCATTCTCCGACCGGCAACGGCCGTCATGTTCGACACGACGACGGGGATCGTCGTGCCGAGATTGTCGGGCGTGCGCAGGTCGACGTCGAACCGGCTCGGCACCGACGAGAGGCTCGGCACCATGAACACGTCGCTGTAGGTGAGATCGTACGGCGGGGTGTCATTCAGGAAGCGCATGTCGAAGGGGGCTCGATTTTCTTGGGTCACGTCGGAAACAGCGCACCCAGGTTACGGGGTTCGTGCACACTCGCGATGCATCGAGGCCACCGGACTAACCTGCCTGAAATGGCAGCACCAGTCGTTCTCGTCCACGGATGGGGCGGATCATTCGTGAACACCTGGCAGCGCAGCGGTTTCACTGCATTGCTGGAAGACGCGAACCGAACCGTCATCGGTATCGATCTGCTCGGCCACGGGCAGGCACCGAAACCGCATCAACCCGAGGCATACGCGGATCTCACGACTCGGATCACCGATGTGCTCCCCGACGAGCCTGTCGATGCAGTCGGTTTTTCTCTCGGCGCGATCACGTTGCTGCGCCTCGCGTGCCGTGAACCGCATCGCTTCAATCGCCTCGTCCTGGCCGGAATCGGCGAGAACGTGTTCGCGACGGACAGCAGCGGCTCCGACAAGATCGTCGCTGCGCTGCAGGGAAATCTGGACGAAGACGACAACGTCGCCCGACTGTTCGTGCAGTACGCCGAGCAGCCCGGCAACGACAAGGCCGCACTCCTGGCCGTGATGATGCGACCCCCACACGGCCCGTTCACGCTGGAGGAGCTTGCTCGGGTGACGTGCCCGACGCTCGTCGCGATCGGAGACCTGGACTTCGCCGGACCTGGCGACAGGTTGGCCGGCGCACTCGCCAATGGGCAACTGGCAACGTTGCGCAAGGTCGACCACTTCGCGACTCCAGAGGCGTTCGCCTTCATCGACGCCGCACTCGAATTCCTCGACGCCTCCTCCGATTGAGCGCCGGTCCGATCGACAGCCGGGTCGATCCCGTCGACGGCCCGGTTGATCCGGTCGAGCACGCCGTTCGGATTCTGCTCAACGGTGGATTGGTCGGCCTGCCAACGGAAACCGTGTACGGGTTGGCTGCCGACGCATCGAACGACGCAGCAGTACGGCGGGTCTTCGCAGCCAAGGGCCGGCCGGCTGACCACCCGTTGATCGTTCATCTGCAATCGGTGGACGTCATGTCCGATTGGGCGGTAGACATTCCACCGAGCGCCACGCTGTTGGCCACGGCGTGCTGGCCGGGTCCATTGACGGTGCTCGTCGAGAGAGCCGGTCATGTTCTCGATGTCGTCACCGGCGGACGCGACTCCGTCGGACTGCGAGTCCCGGCCCATCCGCTCGCCCTCGCTCTGCTGCGGCGTTTCGGTGGCGGTCTCGCGGCACCATCGGCGAACCGCTTCGGCCAGGTTTCGCCGACGACCGCGGCCCATGTACGTGCCGATCTCGGTGACACCGTCGACTACGTGTTGGACGGCGGGGCGTGTCAGATCGGCGTCGAATCGACCATCGTCGACTGCACCGTTTCGCCTCCCCAGATCCTTCGCCCAGGCGGCATCCCCGATGAACAGATCGTTCAGCTACTCGCTTCGCTGAACGGTGTTGCGCCCATGGACGGCCCCAGTCGGGCCAGTGGAATGCTCGCCTCGCACTACGCACCGAGAGCACGGGTCGAGGTGTTCGAGACGCTGCGCGAGGCGACCGAGCGGGCAACTCGTCTGACGCGAGAGGGACATCGGGCCGACGTCCTGGACACGAATCTCGATGTCGTCGCGGCAGCGCAGCACCTATACGCCTGGTTACGCGCCGCCGACGACCGCTCGCTCGACGTGCTCGTCGCTGTATTACCACCCGCGGTCGGCCTCGGCCACGCCGTCAGAGATCGACTGCTCAAAGCCTCCGCCCCCCGCTGACCCCCCGGGTTTCGCGAGCGCCATCGGTTTCGCGAGCGCCATCGGTTTCGCGAGCGCCATCGGTTTCGCGAGCGCTTTCGTCCCCCATAGCGCGCTTTCGG
>JAYTRT010000422.1:0-5116 GCA_043746045.1 Actinomycetota bacterium
ACCGCACGACGACTCGGACACTCCGTCGAAACCCTCGTCACCACCTACATCGGCGCCCTCGACGACGAACAACACATCGCCAACCAACGACTCGACACCCACCTCAACCCGGAACAAACCACCGCACCACTCGAGTAACCCAACACCCCGATACAAACTCGTTTCGAATCGCGCCAGAACGCCGGCTCGGTGTGCGGTTACACGGGTTATCGCGCGCGTTCTGGGCGAGGGTGGCTGCACGTTATGCGCTGGGCGATGCCGACGCCGTTGACCCCAATGGCCGGCGGATCCCGACCGTCGCGGACACCGGAATAGCCGACACCGATCAACGGAATGTCGGGGCTCCGCTCCGGGCCTTCGATCGCAGTTCCGCCCGCTCGACTCTGGCTCATGGAGCAGTAGCGGGAATGACAACCGGGGACTCGGGCGTCGACGTCGGGGGAACTCGCGAGTTCGTCACCGTCGCTGTGGAGCGCGAGCGCTCGACGATTCACGCGGTTGATGCGTCCTCCCGGCAGCCGCGCTGAGCGACGTGAACGTCTGCGACGCTCGGCGCTGGCTGTGGCGACGCAGCGGAACGCTGCGGGACAACGTTGCCCGGCCACTGGCGCGTCATCACGGTCATTGCCATTGGGCATCGCCCCGCCGGTCGACCACTCGGCCGGGTTGCACCGGGTTGCGGAGGATGCGAAAACGCGAACAGGCCTGACTGCTGTCAGAGGACTCGTGGGCTGCCAGAAGTCCGTCATCGCGTTTGACCACGAAGTTCGTCGCGAGTGCTGCGCAGCCCCAGGCTTCCTGCCCGCTTCTTGTCGGCCGCTCCGCTCCGCCAGCCCACACAACCGAGCCGGATCCCCAGCGGCTCGATCACCCGGCCGTGAATCCGCTAGTCACGGGACCTGATCGAGTTCTGACGCCTCGCAGGACCGAACGCGCCTGACGACAGAACCATTCCTCACAGGTGATGCTTCCA
Source organism: Actinomycetota bacterium (assembly GCA_043746045.1). GTDB lineage: Bacteria > Actinomycetota > Acidimicrobiia > Acidimicrobiales > Ilumatobacteraceae > WLMZ01. The sequence continues at coordinate 974 of JAYTRT010000422.1, forward strand.
GGCGTCGGGAGAAGCTCAGCGTTGATGACGCGTTCGCTCAGGGTCTTGGTCGGTACTGCCCGTGAAAGATGGTTGCGAGAAGCTCGCCCCGGCTGTTGGCGCCGGTCTTGTCGAAGATCGACTTGATGTGATCGTTGGCGGTGTGCGCGGTGACTTGCAGCGTCGTGGCGATCTGCTTCGTCGGCAGGCCCCGGAGGAGCAGTGTGAGAGTCTCTGCTTCTCGTGGTGTGAGCGCGTAGCCGGCGACGATCGCTGGTTCAAGCTGGGCGCGGGACGCAGGTTCTATGACGATCGCTGTCTGCGTGCCCGCCGGCGACGCGAGGTGGGAGGCGTGCAGGACCAGCGATCGCCCGGACGCGCTCCGCACTGTGAGCCGGGGAGCATTCTGGCTGTGGTTCACCTGCTCCAGGGCCTGCGCAACGGCCAAGATGGCGAGGGGCAGACCTCGCGGGCGCGGCTGCTCGGTGGCGGCGAGCTCGTCCATCCAACGTTCGCCGGCGGGTGTCGCCGCTGCGAGGCTGAGGTCGGCGGCAAGCATGACGATCCCGGGCCCGTCAAGGGTCGCATCGTGCACGGCCCGTTCCATTAACGACGCTCGGCGGAGCCCCTCGGCGACGTGCGGGGCGACGTGCTCCATGAACGCCACTTCGCGCTCGTCGAACGAGATGCCCTCGCCCCGGTGGAGGCACGCGTAGCCCCAGGTCGTCTGGCCGGTGCGGAACACGACTCGTAGCTCGTCGCCGAGACCGATCGGGCCCATGATGTCGCGGTACCGGGGGCTGGCGGCCCTGTCTCCCCCGGTCACCGCGTCAAGCGTCGCCACGGCCCGGGGCAACCGTGCGAGATCGCGGAACTTGTTCACGTCCGGGATGCGGAACTCGTTGTCGAGGAACTGTGGCGTGACCCCGTCGGGCATGCCGTGGCGCACGGCTCCCGTGTAGAGCAGCGTCGCGGGGTCGGCCGCGGGTAGGAACGCCGTTTCGAACGGCACGACCCGGGCGAGCTCCTCGATGAGTCCCACGCGCAGCTCCACAGACCCGAGCCCGCCGTAGGCGAGACCCTCGATACGGCGCTGCGCCACCGCGGCCCGATCCGGTGTGAGCACACCCTGAGATTACACACACGACCCGTTTCGGCCATCCCCAGAACTGGGGATGGCCCGCGAGTCCGCTGGCGCGGTTCACTACACCGGCAACCAATCATGAGGAGGTGTTGCAGTGGCAGTAGCTGGCGTGTACCCGCCCAACGAAGCGTCCCGAGCGGCCAACGCAGGCATCCCGACGCGATTCACGCCCGGCGTCGTGGCAGCCATCGACGGTCCCGAACGACTCGGCCCGGAGGCGGCAGGAGCACTCACGCTGCTCCACGTCACCTTCGCCGGTGACGACGACGCGCAACGGGGCTACCGCGAGTTCGCGGCCATCAAGCCTGCGTTCTGTTCCCAGCCCGGGTTCATCCGCTGGCTCACCTTCAGCGACGGGGTCGACACCTACACCCTTGGGCTCTGGCGATCAGTTGACGACGTCCTGAACTTCGTCCGTAGCGACGCGCACCGAGCCGCGGCCCAGGCTCAGCGCGAAGAGGGTTTCGAGTACAGCCAGTTCGCCGGCGTGTGGGCCGCGCACACGCTCTCAACCCGAAACCTCCACTGCGAGAATTGCCACACCGCCGTCGCCGCCCCCGCACGCCAATGCAGCGCATGCGGAAACCAACTCGACGACTCCTTCCTCCGCGACCCCACACCGCTGCCGCCCACCAGCAGCTCAGCCGCCAAGCCGGAATAGGCCCCGCTCGATCCACCCGCGGACGACGAGAGTGCCACCGCAGCTCGACCGGTCGGTTCCCAGCAGCCTCGACTGCCCCGGACGTGCCGTGCCACAACGTGTCGGTCGCGACGCGTCCACCAGCGGGCCATCAAGGACACCCTCGACTCGGGATATTGGGACGTTGATCTGGGCCACAGCGCGCGAAAGCTCAGGCCACGCTGGCTTCCCGTCCCGCGTTCAGCGCCTCGACGAAACCTTCGACATTCGTATCGGTTATCACCGGTCGTGTGAGCGATGTGCGGTTGAAGTGTTTGACGATTGCGATCGTGTTGATTTCAGAAGCGCCAGCGTGTTGAACCTGGCGTTTCCTCACTCGTGCCGACCGCAGTCGCGGTCTCAGGCTCGATCTCGTACACGAATCACGGAGGCGGCCGAGCGCAGGCGCGTTGCACGATGCGGTGATGCCGTTTCCCATCTTGTCGGACCGAGCGGTCCATCTGCCCTTGGCCCACAATGCCGCGATCTCGGCGACGACGCTCGAGTCGTGCACACGCCGTGCTTGACCCGCGACCATGACATCGAAACTCTTTGTGGCGACGCTGATCGTACAGCGTTTGTCGCGTGCAACGTTCTTCGCCTTGCGGGTGTGCTGACCGGTCTGGAACCAGCACGACCCGGCATGCCACAACGCGCCCACACTCGTCACATGCGGGCCTCCGTCGGCGTTCAGATTCGTCAGCCAGAACGTTGGACGGTTCGGCGAGTGCGGGTCGCGCGCATCAGCAGGTCTTCGACTTGCTGTTCGACTTGGGACCATTCGATCAGGCGCAGTCCATCGTTCTCACCAAGATTTGTGGTTTCCATGGTCATGCAGACTCCGCCCATGGCCGAACCTCATCGCAAGCCGAGAGGGTGGCGTCCCTTCAGCAGTCGACAACGCTTCCCGCCATCGCCGTCACCATCAGGTCCAGCAACCCACCGCCGATCCACGGCTGCGCGGGAAGGCACGGCTGTGCGAAGCACACGACGACCGCCCTCGAACGCTCGGCCGCCGGATACAGATGGCGCATCGGACCGCCATTCGGGGACGACTGGAACCAGACACGGGTGTCCTCGTTCTGGCGTCAGCCGTCGATGCGCTGCTGCAGCACGACGGTGACCGTGTCGCCGGCGTCCTTGGCGATCGTTCTGCGCAAGGGTGCGGCGATCGGGAGTTTGTGTGTCCCGTCGCCGAGCGCCATGAACGAACTTCGGAACGGGTGACCGTCGACGGTTCCAATCACCTTGACCAGACCGCGTGTCCCGAAGAAGTCAGCTGAGTCCTGCGTCACCACATATGTCCATCCACCCTTGCTCGGGCTCTTCTCGAGCTTTGCTGTGAATTGCCTGTCAAGGTTGGTCACGTCGTCGACTCCATTCGTCTGGGATACACGTTCGACGTCGACGGCATGCCCAACTCATCGACCTCACCACAACCCGCACGCATCGACAGATCCGGGCACAGAACGCGCAATACAGAACGACGCCGAATGTACCGCGATAGACGCGACAGATCCTCGCATCGGCTCCACCCATACCCGGCGGTATGGGACGTGGCTATTGGAAGGGTGGGAGCGGCCAGCTTGACGAAGTTGGGCCGTCGGTGAGCGTGAGCGGAGCGATCAGCCGCCGTTGAGCGCCGCGCCCTTCTCCTTCTCGGCGAGCGAGCGCAACACGCAGAACTCATTGCCCTCTGGGTCGGCCATGACCACCCATGGGACGTCGACTTGCCCGATGTCGATGCGTCTCGCCCCAAGACCCTCCAGTCGTCGGACTTCTGCATGCTGGTCGCGGTCCGGACGGAGATCGAAGTGGACACCGTTCTTGACGGTCTTCGTGCTGTGCGAGGGCATGAGGGCGAGCCGGCGGCCGGACTCGTCGGTCGCTGTCAGTAGATGCCCACCAGAGGGTCCGGTCCACACGTGTTCGAGGTCGAGGGCGTGGCACCAGAACGCAGTCATTACATCGAGATTGACACAGTCGATCAGGACGCACTCGACGACGAGGGACATGGGGTCATCGTTGCAGCAGAAGGGGTACTCGCTTCGGCAGTTCCTAGCGCCGCCCGAGCACATCACCGCTGAGAGCGTCAATGTCCCGCCGGGGTGGGGATGCAGTTGTGACTGGATTTTCGCCGTTCGCCATTGGGAAGGGCGCAGAGACGCCGGATCTTGGCCGTCGCAGATGAGTGTGGAACGTCTTGTGGGGTTGAGTGCGGGCGGCGGACGGGCCGTGATCTTGAGTTGAGTCCCAGGGAGTGGTGTATGAGGGGTAGGTAGCTGGAGGGGGATCCCTCTGGACGCGACGGTCACCGCGTCAGCCTTGTGAAGAAGTACCA
>JAYTRT010000423.1:0-1545 GCA_043746045.1 Actinomycetota bacterium
ATCTGGGGCGCGATCGGCGCCGTCGCCGGTGCTGCCGGACCGACACTCGGCGCGCTCGTCGTCGACAACCTCAGCTGGCGGTGGGCCTTCTACATCAACCTCCCGGTCGGCCTGGTCAGCTTCTTCCTCGGTCGCCGCGTCCTGCCCGAGGGCCGCGAAACGAACCCGGGCCGGCTTCCCGATCCGTTCGGCGTGGCGCTCCTGGCTGGCGGGATTGCGCTTGTCACCTATGCGATCGTGCAGACCAATTCGTGGGGATGGGCCAGCGCCAAGTTCGCGATCACCCTCGTCCTGGGCGCAGTCGTGCTCGGCTCCTTCATCCACCGCTGCAGCACCGTCGGGAACCCGGTGATCCATCTCGGACTCTTCAAAGCCAACAACTTCCGGTGGGCGAACATCGCGATGATCGTGTTTGCGATCGGCTTCAACGCAATGTTTCTCGGCAACGTCTTGTTCCTCACCCGAGTGTGGAGGTACTCCATCCTCGAAGCCGGCCTGGCGATTTCGGTCGGGCCGTTGATCGTCGCATCGACAGCGCCGTTGTTCGGCAAGCTCGCCGGTCGGATCGGGCAGCGGCCTCTGCTCGTTCCCGGCGGCGTGCTGTGGGCGACTGGCGGCATCTACCTGATTGCACGGACAACCACATTTCCCGACTACCTGGGTGTCTATCTCCCGGCCGTCGTCTGCACGGGTCTCGGTGTTGCGCTGTGCCTGCCGCAATTGTCGTCGGCCGCCGTGCAGGGACTGCCCCCGGACCAGTTCGGATCCGGCTCAGCGGTGGGCCAGGCGCTGCGCAATCTCGGCTCGACGTTCGGGGTCGCTCTGGTCATCGCGTTCACAACCGGCCTGACGGCAGCGGACTCGCTCGATGGGTTCCACCACGTCTGGTGGCTGTTGGCAATCTGTGGCCTGACAGTGTCGCTGCTGTCCACCCGGCTGGTGCGGATCGCAGCTCCAGTGGCACCCGAGATGGCAGCGCTCGACACCCACTGATTTCGCACAGGATCTTCGCACAGGATCTTCGCACAGGTTGACTTGCGCACCCACTGATCAGCAGTCTGGGACACGCATGATCTCACCACCCATCGGCTCCGGCCACATCGACGACGAGTTCCACATCCCCACCAGTGCAGACGCCGAGTGGACGGAGACATGCTGGTTCACGTTCTCCATTCCCGAGCGGAACATGTCGGTGCAGTTCTATCCGTACTTCAGGCCAAACCTGGGTGTGGTTGCCGGTGGGGTCTACGTCTGGGACGGCAACGACCAACAGATGTCGACATGCCGGTATGCGAAGAACTTCTGGCATCTGCCGATGCCGGCGACACCACTCACCGCGTTACGTCTCGACAACGGGATCAGGTACACGTGCCTCGACCCGCTCAGCCGATACCACCTCGAGTACGACGATCCTGATGGCGGCGACCTGCGCATCGATCTCGACGTTCGCTGCTTGAACCGTCCGTTCTCGATGCAGACCCATTTCGACCAGGCGACGCGCGCCACCGGCTCGATCACGATCGACGGCGAGACGATCGTGGTCGA
>JAYTRT010000424.1:0-1545 GCA_043746045.1 Actinomycetota bacterium
TGGTTCACCCCGGACGCGAACCCACCGTTGCGTTCACTGCGGACGACGGTGACACCTGCGTTCGTTCGCCACGCGCGGCATGCGCTGCCCCCGTCAGGCGAGTCGTTGTCGACGAGGACGACGTGAACATCGACGTCGGCAGAGTCGAGCAGCGACTGCACGCACGACGCGACCGTCTCGGCCGGTGAACCGTGAACCACCACCACTGCGGTGATCCGCGGGACTGTCACGCGCCGATGCCGTCGAGGTGGGTCGAGTGCCATTTCCACGCGGTCGCGATGATCACATCGAGATCATGCACGGGCACCCAGTCGAGCGTCTCGCGCACCAATGCCGGGTTGGCGAAGACGGTGATCGGATCGCCCTCGCGACGACCGACGATCTCGATCGGGACCGTGCAGTTGCCGGCGCGCTCGGTGGCACGGACGACGTCGAGCACGCTGCTCCCGGTTCCGGTGCCGAGGTTCAGCGAGATCGACGGCCTGTCGGCGGCCAGGTAGTCGATCGAGCGGACATGTGCGTCGGCGAGGTCTTCGACGTGGATGTAGTCGCGGATGCAGGTGCCATCGGGGGTGGGGTAGTCGTCGCCGAAGATCATCACCGGCGGACGCAGCCCGAGTGCGGCCTTCATCACAACGGGGATGATGTTCGCGCTCTGCGACCAGTCCTCGCCGATGACGTTGTCGAGGCTGGCCCCCGCCGCGTTGAAGTAGCGCAAGCACACCGAGCGCAGCCCGGAGGTGGCGCCGTACCAACGCAGGATGCGCTCCATCATCGCCTTGGTCTCGGCGTACACGCTTTGCGGATCGATCGGTGCGGCTTCGGTGACCGGAACGATCTCGGGCGTGCCGTACACGGAGCACGACGAGGAGAAGACGAGATCGCGGACACCGGACGCGAGCAGAGCGTCGATCAGATGCACGGTCCCATCGACGTTGTTGTGCCAGTACTTCGACGGTGTGGCCATCGACTCGCCGACGTTCTTGTGCGCGGCGAAGTGGATTGCCGACGTGACGCCGTGCTCGGCGCAGATCGCGCTGACGAGCGCTTCGTCGGCGATGTCACCGATGACCAAGGGTGCGTCGAGGACCGCTGCCTCGAATCCCATGTCGAGGTTGTCGAGCACCACGACGTCGCGCCCGAGTTGGCGTAGATGACGGACCGTGTGTGAACCGATGTAGCCGGCGCCGCCGGTGACGAGCACGGTCATGTGAATCTCCTGGACGAGTGGTTGCGGCGTGAGGAACGGTGTGGATTGCTGGCGCTGGTGAGGGTCAGAGACCGAGCTCGGCGCGCACTGCGGGTATCATCTTGGACAGACCTTCTCGCAGCGACACTTCGGGCTTCCAGCCGTAGGTGGAAGAGACGAGCGTAATGTCCGGGCAACGCTGCATCGGGTCGCCCTCGCGTTCGGCCGGCAGTGCCATCGTGATGATCTCGCTCTTCGAGCCGGTCAGGTCGACGATGATCTCGGCCAATTCGCGCATCGTGAACTCACCGGGATTGCCGACGTTGATCGGACCGATCAGATCGCCGTCCAGCACG
>JAYTRT010000425.1:0-1539 GCA_043746045.1 Actinomycetota bacterium
GCCATTTTGGCCGTGAGCGCCGGGTTGCGATAGCCGTGCCCGAGCACGTGGTGGCACAGCATGACGTCGGGGAACTTCGCCGCCAGCCAGGTGAGCGTCGTCCATCCTTCGAGGAACCCTTCGCGCTTGTCGGCGTCGAAGCCGTAGAAGTGGTCTGCGATCCACACCGAATCGAAATAGGGCAGGGCGTGCGGGAGAATGTGCGTCTCCTGATATTGAACGATGGGCTGGAAGTCGCTGCCCGCATGCCCAGCCACGGGCGAGAGCCATCCGAACTTGACCTCGTGATCAGTCATCCCTCATTCTGCCAGCTCGCGACGTCGCCGCATGCCACCTACCGCCGGTTGACAGTCGGTGTCCCGTGCAGATCCACACGACTTTCAGGGGGTTCTCATGACATCGCATCAGGTTGGAGTTGATCAGGTTCTCGTCGTACGCGACGTCGACGAGGCGGAGTTGGTGGTTGTGGCGTTCCTCGCCCGTTACAGCGGCCGCACGTTGGAGGCGTATCGGCAGGATCTTCGCTGCTTGTTCGCGTGGACACAGTCGGTCGGGGTGGAGTGCTGGCGCGACGCGTCCACACCTCGAGTTGTTCCGTCATCACATGAACACTGCGCGGGCTCGCCGCGTCGACGATCGGTCGGCGGCTCGCGACGCTGTGCGGGCTGTACCGGTTCGCGCACATCGACGGCAGGATCGTGTCGAACCCCGCCGAGTACGTCCAGCGGCCAAAGGTGCATCCCAGTCAGGGACACGGCATGGACCGCACAGAGCGGCGAAGTTCCGCAATGCCCGAGTTGCAAAAGCAGCATGAAACGCGGACCGAGTCTTGAGGATGCGCGCCTTCAGTGACATGACGCCATCGTGACGAAGTCGAACTTCATGAACCCAAGATCTGATTGCGCCTCACAATGTGGTCTGGTGGAGGTGTACGACGTCCACGGGTGGGAGTTGCAGCACGTCCGTCGTCGCAGACCCCACGGACGTCGACAGCAACCCGACTCGTACGTGGTGGATGCCGAGATGTCTCCTTGCCAAGGACCCGACGCACGTGCCGATCCCCGGTACCACCAAGCTCCACCGACTCGAGGAGAATCTCGCGGCCGCGTCGCTCACGCTGCCGGACGACCAACTCGCCCCGCTCGACGCCGCTGCAGCAACCGTCCAGATCATCGGAGAGCGCTACAGCTCGCAAATGCAGCAAATGATCGACTGCTGACCATCGCCCGACACACGCCACTCGGTCAAATAGGTGGTTTATGGTCGAGTGTTTCTGTGGAGCGCTATTGGTACGTGTCGCGGTGCGGCGGTGCTTGAACGAACGATGAGGACTGGTTCGATCACGGTCTCGGTGGGTGGGTCGAGCGACCCGTCGAGGCGTCGGGCGGCCAAAGTGACCGCGGCGTTGGCCAGTTTTGTGGTGTCTTGGGCGACCGAGGTGAGATCGAGGTAGGTGCGGCGGGCGAGGAGACTGTCGTCATAGCCGACGACCGAAATGTCATCGGGGACGCGGACGCCATGGCGCAGGAAGGTCGTCAG
>JAYTRT010000426.1:0-1539 GCA_043746045.1 Actinomycetota bacterium
GCAGTGGCGAACGGTTTTCGATGGCTCTCGACGAGATAAACGCGATGACGCTGCCGGCCGACTTGGTGTTGTTGTCCGGGGACCTCACCCACAATGGAGCGCCCGCAGAGTGGGGCGAACTTCGCGATCGCCTCGCCGTGCTTCGTGTGCCGTGGGTGGCCATTGCTGGCAACCACGACCGCAACATTGTCGAGCTTGCCGGTCACCGGGCAATCGACGCTGGCCCTCTGCGATTGGTGCTGGTCGACTCGTCCCACGACGAGTTCACCACGACCGACGCGTCGTGGCTCGACGACGAACTCTCCGCCTATCGCGATCAGCCAACGATCATCGCGATCCATCATCCGCCGTTCGAGACCGGCATTTGGTGGATGGATTGTGTGGGACTCGCGGGTTGCGGGTTGTTCGAGGCCGTCGTGCGACGCCATCCGCAAGTTGTCAAGGTGTTGTCCGGTCACGTCCACCGTCTGATCCAGACCAACTGGGGGAGTTGTGCGCTCTGGGTGTGCCCATCGACTTCGGTGTCGATAGCCGCAGACCTGGACCCCGAGCACGACCCGGCTGAGACTGCAGAACCACCCACCTTCAGCCTTCACGCTTACACCAACGAAGGCGTCGTTTCGTACGTCGGTCCCGTCGGAGCATCAGCGGCTCGTTCGCCGATCGCGCCGAACGCTCCTGACTTCATCGCCTGGGTTCGAGGTGTTCAGAAATCGCGTCGCAGCCAGTTCGGATGACCCGACCCTGCGACCCGAGCCACGTTGAATCTCGCCAGAGACCGACGAAGAATCGTCGAGCACTCCTCGGATCGCAACAGCAGTCGGCGAGCCGAACCCACATCAGGTCGGCCCGGATGCGTTCAGCGCTACTCGGATGGGTGCGCGAACGTGTGGTTCTGCGCCGCATGTTCTGTGTCCGCTCTGGCAGCGGAGCCATCAGGCGCTTTTGCCGGTGGCTGGCCGGCGATGGAGGCGTTGCCCCGGGGACAACTCGCAATCTTGAAAACCGGTCCGTACGATCGTGGAGATGCGAGTGTTCTTCACCGGTGGCAGCGGAAAGGCGGGTCGGCATGCGGTCCGGTATCTCGTCGAACAGGGGCACCGGGTCGTCAACGGCGACATTTTGCCGCTCGGTGACCCGGGGGTCGCGGATCTTCGCATCGATCTGACCGACGCCGGGCAGGTCTTCAATGCTCTCTGGGCGTACGCCGGCTTTGACGAGCTTGAGCCTGGCACCGGTGTTCCTCGGTACGACGCTGTCGTGCACTTCGCGGCGATCCCGGCGATCCTGGTCCGCCCCGACAACGAGACGTTCCGTATCAACGCCCTCAGCACGTACAACGTCATCGACGCGGCGGTGAAGGCGGGGATTCCCAAGGTGATCTTTGCGAGCTCCGAGACGACGTACGGGATCTGTTTTGCCGAGGGCGAGGTCAGGCCTTCGTACGTGCCGATCGACGAGGAGCACCCAACGGTTCCCCACGACAGCTATGCGATGTCGAAGGTTGTCAACGAGGCGACGGCACGGTCGTTCCAGGCG